>NZ_LNII01000001.1:0-10754 GCF_001463365.1 Enterobacter sp. 50793107
TTGTATATGTATGCTTTGGCAACAAAAGAAGGGTTGTATGAACACGTATAACATAATATCTATTTTAACGATAATGGTATTGATTCCATTTTCAATTTATTGTTTTTATGCTAATTATCGCATCAATGAAAACAAAAGAATTGCATCAGAAACAACACCATTATGGCGAAAGATATTTCTGCCTCCTAAATGATTAATATTTTAATGGTAAGTTTTTGATGTTTAGAAGCTTTCCTCTGTGAATGTTAATATATCCACCATCATTCAAATCTTTCAAAACTGTATTTAAGGAACTACGAGAAATTGAGCTTCTGGACAAAATGAACTTGAACACTGAAATTTGAGATCTTTCATTCTCTGGTAATTCCCATATGGCTTCTAAATTGTTTTTTATAATATCGTAGGCATTTTTTGATGAAAATCTCTGGTCTCTTTTAAAAAAGTTTAAAGTGATTTCGCAAGTCATTAAGAAAAAATGTTTCCACAAGTTATTACTATCAGCCAAACAATCCAATTCCACAGTTGAAATTGCTGTGAAAGTTGCATCCGTTGAAGCTCGAAAGTAATGGTAATCATCCTTTTCGAACATAAAGATTATCCCTAGAATATAAGGCGCATATACAGTGAAAATTAGAATATCGTCTGCTTTTCTATAAATGTCTACTCTACCTTCAGTGAGAAAGTATACATGTGGTTTATTATTAAGCATGAAGTTTATTCGTTGTCCATTTGACGCATAAATGCGCATAAACTTGTTAGATCCTTCAACAATCTCTAAGATATGGTTAAACATGGTGTGAAGCCTCAGCTACTATTTTCATTCTTAAAGTTTGATGTTAGGTAATCATATAACCTTTTTAGAAGATGGCAAGTTTAAATTTAAATATGTGTTTGTGTAATTATACATAATTTAATTTTTTATAGGCCAGATCATCAAAAGTTAGTGCTGAGTTCTTAAGATTTTATCAACCTATCATTGTTAATAGTCGATTCGAAGATGGCTTTATGTTATTTGAGCGTGATTTTTAGAGTTAATCATTTATATGGAAATTTATTTCTATATAGGAATGATATACGACTATTTACCTTTTATCGGTATTGCGCAAAACAACTCATTAATTCTATATGGATTGATGCTTGGCACTTAAAAAATCATCTCATTTTTAAGTTGGGCTGAGTATTAACACGGGGGCTCGATATGTTGTTTCTATTGTTATGCATAGCTTTATTGATACTAATAGTAGCTGTTTTTTATTTTATTCGGTTGAATAAAAAAAGTATGGATGTAACTCAATTTATAGATTTGCTTTATAAAGATGATGAAGAGAAATGAATATTTAAATGAGGTTGAGTAAGTGTTAAGCAAAACTCAAAAAAATTTCTTGTGGATGATTGCAGAAAAAACAATCGGCGTAGTGGGCCTTTTCTTTATAAATGCTTTAGTGGCTAAATACCTGGGGCCTGTGGTAATTGGGCAAATAGCAATTGCAACTGCGATTTTTCAAATTGTTCAGGTTGTAGGGGTGTTTGGCAGCGATAGTATATTCTATAAAAGGATAAGCACAAACTTGATTGGCGGCATACAATTAATGATGCCTGTATTTGTGTTGAGAAGTATAATATTTATCATTTTTGCAAGTATTTGCATAATGTTTTTAAATATGAGAATGGATTTAACAGGTATGACATTAGTGCTGTCAATCTGTTTGGCGTATTATTTTTATACTATTGATACTTACACAAGTTTTAACGAGTCACTACTGAACTCAAGAATTAATGCTATTGCAAACGTAGTTGGCCTTATTTTCGGCTTAGGAGCCAGGGCATTAATGGTTAGATATAAAGTGCCGATTATCTATTTTGGATTGCCTCTAATAATAATAAGTGCCATTCCTTATTTTCTAAAATTATATGTATTTAGAAAACAATATAAAAGGATGGTAACAATTAAGTATAGTGTACTAAAAAAAAGATTATTCCATCTGAGTTATGCGGGAAGCATTCTTGTTATTCCTTCAATCATTTCATCAATCTATCCAAGGTTGAATGTGCTTATAATCTCTTTTTTATATGGAAATCATGATGTCGGTATTTATTCAGTTTCTCAAAGCATTGCAACGAGTTGGAGTTTCATTTTATTATCGTTGTTGACTTCTTGTCTTCCATCTTTATTTCGAGAGAAAAATAATCAAAAAATAATTAAATTAGGTGCCAGGTTACATTTAAATATCATTTTGTTGTCGATTCCGGTAATGTTGGTGATTATATTTTTAGTAAATTTCGCAATTCTCTATCTATACGGGGAATCCTATAAGGAGTCAATAACACCCTGCATTTTGTTATGTTTCTCAACATTATTGTCTACACTTGGCATGGTTTCATCAAAAATAATAATTAAATTTTCTGGGTATAGGTTTTTATTATGGAAGACTATATTTATATTGGTTTTAAGTCTGGTGCTTTCTTATTTCTTTTCAATCAGGTTCGGATTGATTGGTGCTGCATCAGCGGTTATCATTACTGAAGTTTTTTCTCTGACAGTTATTAACTATTTGTTTATGCAGGGATTTATATTATCAGTCCACATCGAGATGTTTAAAATTATTTATGTGTATTTTCGGAGGTTATTTGGAATGAAAAAATCAGATGGAAGCTAAAAAAAGGCAGCCTCAAAACTGAGCTAAATAAAAAATGCTTCTAAGATTTATTCTTAATGGCGCGCTGTTTAATGACAAATAAAAGCGTCCTCGAAATACATGAAACAGACTCATTTCATAGGTTTCAGGACGCTTTACAGTGAGTAATGGTCAGATGAAACGAGCGTTCTCCGCCCATTTTTTTGGGAATCCCAGCGCGCATAACGCCGGCTCAATACTCATTACTTCGGCATCTGCAATGTTATGAATTATAAAGGGGTCATCCTGAAGAAAGTTATGAATATTGCTGATGTTATCCCCCTGAAAAAGAATGAAGCCGCCAGCACCATTGCTGAGCGGGCCGGCAAAAAGAATCACTCCTTCATCAAACCCCCTCAGCAGCCATTGTTTATGTGCGTCAAGATGATCGGAAATCGCATCAGGTTGTGTCAGGTAAGTCAGCGTGACGGCGTGCAACATGGTTTATTCCTTAGCGGCAGAAACGGTATTAATGGCTTGTGGTATTAAAGAGAAAGCACGGGATAGTTCTCTGAGCTTTACTTCCTCCCCTTTAGATGCGCCTTCAGCCCGGACAAACACAACATTTGAAATGCCCAGGAAGCCCAGAAACTTACGCAGAAATTGCTCCTGAAAGTCCATTTCTTCAAATGCCGTACCGGCATAAAACCCCCCCCTGGCTGAGGCTATGATGACTCTTTTTTCCCCCGCAAGACCAACAGGGCCTGTTGGGGTGTAGCTGAAGGTTTTCCCTGGCTGCGCGATTCTGTCCATCCAGGCTTTTAATTGGCTGGGAACAGAAAAGTTGTACATTGGCGCTCCGATAACAATTACGTCGCTTTCAAGAAACTCAGAGACCAGAGCATTTGATAATTCTCGCTCAGAGTCCAGACGCGTTGTAGTTGCGGGTCGTCCGGTAACAGGCCTGAATTCTGCAGCGATTTCCCCGGTGAGATGGCTGATTTCGTCTTTTACAAGATCCCGGTAAGTCAGTTGATTCCCCTGACTGGTTGCCATCAGTTGTTTCACTGTTTCAGCCGACAACTGTCGGGTTACTGAAAATTCATAATTGATACTTGAATCAAGATGGAGAATTTTCATTGCATATCGTCCTGTTGTGTAAGGGTCAGTGAATACTCTGCGCAGCATTTACAATCAGTGCTGCAACCTCTTTGGGATGAGAAATCATGGATAGATGATCTGAGTGAATTCGTGTGATATGTGCGCCTGCTTCACGGGCAAAATTTGCCTGTACTAACGGGTTCAGCGCGTTATCGTTTTCTGTGATGAGATACCAGGAGGGTTTCTCTCTCCAGGCTGCCGCGTTCACTTTTTCGTTAAAAGCGGCAGCGGCGATAGGCTGTTGCACCGCAGAAATCAGAAGGCTCTGTTTCATGCTTAGCTCATTAGCCATAACCTGATGAAACAACTGTGGCTTATCAAGCCAGATGAGGCCGTTTTTATCGGCTTCCATACCTTTCATGGGGGCATTGAAGTGCGCAAGTGCGTCAGAAACAGACTGATTGCTGTCCGGAACAAGGGCGGACAAATAGACGAGCCCCTTTACGTTAGTCGCATTACCAGCCTGGGTGATCACCGCCCCTGCCCATGAATGGCCAACGAGCAGTACGTTACCATTTTGACGCTCAAGTACACGCTCTGTTGCAGCCACATCCTCTCGTAAGGATGTCAGGGGATTCTGAACAGCAGTAACGTGGTAGCCCCGGTCCTGCAGGAGAGCGATGACGGCTGACCAGTTCGATCCGTCAGCAAAGGCACCGTGAACCAGCACGATATTTTTTACACCCGAATCCTGTGCCAGAAGCGGCGGGTTGCTCATAAATAAAAGACACAAAGCAAATACTCCTTTTCGCAGCGCGACCGACATTAAATTTTGCTTACGCATAACTATATTTCCCGTATTTCTCAGTTTCAGGCAGTGTAATCATGCTGACAGGGGGTATGAAGTGTCATTAATGACAGGTAACATGCGAAATAAGACATTCTTCGGCACTGGGGTTAAAATGCGAGTTGCGTTACTTGCGCTTCCGGGCAACATGCGTTCGGCGCTGGCAGGGCTGGCTGATATGTTTTGGCTGGCGAATCAGGTGATCAGGCTAAACCCTACAGTGAGCCCTGAACTATCCAGGGCTGATCCATTTTTTGACGTCAGGACGATTACCGCGGATGGGCAGCCCGTCAGGGACGTTCAGGGACGAATCATCGAAAGTGATGGCTCATTTAATGAACCTGACAACTTCGAGCTGATCATTGCCAGCGGTATGCAGTTGGATGAGCAAAGATTTCCGGCTGACAAAGCAGCTGTATCGAATGCGGCCGAGTGGTTGAAAGTTAAATATTCAGAGGGAAGCTGTATTGCCTCAGCATGTGCGGGCGGTTTTGTGCTGGGAGAGGCGGGTTTGCTCAACGGACGGGTCTGCACCACTACGTGGTGGTTATATCCAACTTTCGCTGAACGCTATCCACTTGCAAAACCCATATGGGGAAAAACCCTGGCAGAACAAGACAATGTGATAACCGCGGGCGGCCCGCTTTCATGGGTCGACCTGGTTATATACCTCGTACGCAATCATGCTGGTAATGAGCTGGCAAAATTGACAGCTGACATGGCCGTTGCTGACAGCCAGCCTTTGTCACAGCAAATTTATGCGCCCGCAGGTTTTCTCAACTCAAGACATCCTCTACTGACTAAAGCAGAGAGTCTGCTTCGTTATCAGAACCCTGCAATGACGGTAAAGCAACTTGCTGCAGCTCTGAATATGACGACCCGCACGCTGAACCGTAAAATGAAAACGCTCATCCAGGAAAGTCCGAAAGACTTCATTACGCGGGTTCGTATTGAAACTGCATCTGTGCTTCTTGAAAGCCCAGGAAAGACTATTTCACAGATCGCAAATATTTGCGGATATAGCGATGAAACTGCTTTCCGGCGCGCTTTTAGCGCCATGATGGGGATGTCCCCCGGAAGTTTCAGAAAGCGGCTTTTGACAACGAACCCTTCAAATTCTGGCTGCGAATGAGCGGCTATTGTTGGCTTATCAAGGGCGTGACTGAGCTGATGATTGGCTGACCATCCGTCAATATCATGTCGTCCTCTGAATATAAATGTGTGGCGCGGACAGATTCACACTCGAAAGCGAATGTTGTGAAAGTTCAGTTTTTTTTCGGATTGTCCTGATGCTACTCGCAGTCAATAAGCCTGACGGTTGACGAATGGTTGGCTTGTTTGATTTTACCTACTGTTGGTATGGAAAAGATATCCGGCATGACGTTAGCAGTCATAAATACTTTGGGAATGGACGCAACTGTTCGTATTATGTCCCTGAAAGATTTAATCAGGAGAAATTGATATGGAAGAGGTTATTTATGTTATCGATGATGATGATGCATATCGGTCGTTTGTTGTTCAGTTCTTAACAGCCGCGGGCTATCAGACATTTGACTTCAGTAATGCCGAAGAATTTTTATCCTCTCCCATCGTTGATCATCCTTCATGCTTAATCCTTGAATTAAACCTTCCGCGTATGAATGGCTTTGACGTGATGGATGCACTCAAAGCGCGTGGATGCGCTATACCGGTACTCATTCTGACGAAGAGCGGCTCAATCCCTTCCTGCGTTCGGGCAATGAAAGCAGGCGCCCGGGATTTTTTGACCAAACCGGTCGAACCTGAACAACTTTTGCGCGTGGTGAATGAGGTATTGATCGACGCGACAAACCATTTTCTGGAACAGCAACGGTTATTTGAACTGTGCAAAAATTACCAGGCGTTGACGCGACGTGAGAAACAGATTTTTGAGCTGGCAATTAATGGCTTGCAAAATAAACAAATCGCATCGGAACTGGGCATAACAGAAATTACGGTGAAGGTACATCGACGCAGGGTGATGGATAAAATGCAGGTTCGTACGTTAGCGGATCTGGTACATGCTGCCGGCACGTTGCAAATCGGTAAATCCCGATGTCCACCCCGCAGGCTTTATTGATAACGCGGCGATCGTCACCGGACAGTTTATATCACCCTGACATTCATTCAGATTATTGTCCCCCTGGGGTGTTGAATTTTGCTACTCTATGAGAGGTAACGCCTCTCAACCGGGGCGGTCTACGATAATGGAATGAATTGATTATGAGTGAAAATGATACTATCCCAAAGAAGTCTACAAGCCAGATTAACAAAGCGGTATTCTTCACATCTGCTTTGTTAATTTTCCTTCTTGTCGCCTTTGCCGCAGTATTCCCGGATCTGGCCGACAAAAAATTCAAACTCCTGCAGCAACAGATATTCACCAATGCCAGCTGGTTCTACATTCTTGCTGTCGCCCTGATTTTACTGAGTGTTACTTTCCTCGGTCTTTCGCGTTACGGTGATATCAAACTGGGGCCGGATCATGCCCAGCCTGATTTCAGCTACCATTCCTGGTTTGCGATGCTGTTTTCGGCAGGGATGGGGATCGGCCTGATGTTCTTTGGCGTTGCCGAACCGGTAATGCATTACCTTTCGCCACCCGTCGGCACCCCTGAAACCGTAGCCGCAGCGAAAGAAGCCATGCGCCTGACGTTCTTCCACTGGGGACTGCATGCATGGGCCATCTATGCCATAGTGGCGCTGATTCTGGCATTCTTCAGCTACCGTCACGGTTTGCCATTAACGCTGCGTTCCGCACTCTATCCCATCATCGGCGATCGCATCTACGGTCCTGTCGGCCATGCAGTCGATATTTTTGCGGTGATAGGGACGGTCTTTGGCGTTGCCACATCGCTGGGTTACGGTGTTTTGCAGGTTAATGCCGGTCTGAACCACCTTTTTGGGGTGCCCATCAATGAAACGGTGCAGGTCATTCTGATTGTGGTGATTACGGGGTTAGCGACGATTTCAGTGGTGTCCGGTCTGGACAAGGGAATACGTATCCTCTCTGAACTCAATCTGGGTCTGGCTGTTTTACTTCTGGCGCTTGTGCTGTGTCTTGGACCAACCGTACTTTTACTGAAATCTTTTGTCGAAAATACCGGCGGTTATCTTTCGGAATTAGTGAGTAAAACCTTTAACCTTTACGCCTACGAACCGAAATCAAGCAACTGGCTTGGTGGCTGGACGCTGTTGTACTGGGGATGGTGGCTTTCCTGGTCGCCGTTTGTCGGTATGTTCATCGCGCGCGTATCCCGTGGCAGGACAATTCGTGAGTTTGTTACGGGCGTGCTGTTTGTTCCCGCAGGTTTTACCCTCATGTGGATGACGGTGTTTGGTAACAGCGCCATTTATCTCATCATGAATCAGGGAGCAACAGACCTGGCAAATACCGTCCAGCAGGATGTCGCGCTGGCCCTGTTTAATTTCCTTGAACATTTCCCGTTTTCCTCAGTGTTGTCATTTATTGCAATGGCGATGGTCATTGTCTTCTTTGTCACCTCGGCTGACTCCGGGGCGATGGTTGTGGATACGCTGGCATCGGGTGGCGTCGCTAGCACGCCTGTATGGCAGCGAATTTTCTGGGCCTCGCTCATGGGGATTGTGGCCATTGCATTGCTGATTGCGGGTGGGCTGAGCGCGCTGCAAACCGTGACAATAGCGAGCGCATTACCGTTCTCCGTGATCTTATTGATCTCAATATACGGACTGTTAAAAGCCCTGCGTCGGGATTTGACCAAACGTGAAAGTCTGAGCATGGCGACGATTGCGCCGACTGCCGCACGTAACCCTATTCCGTGGCAGAGAAGGTTGCGCAATATTGCCTATCTGCCGAAACGTTCTCTGGTGAAACGGTTTATGGACGACGTTATCCAGCCTGCCATGACGTTGGTTCAGGAAGAACTGAACAAGCAGGGGACGTTGAGTCATATCAATGATGCGGCTGACGATCGTCTCCGGCTTGAAGTTGATTTAGGCAATGAGCTGAACTTTATTTATGAAGTGAGGCTACGTGGCTATAATTCGCCAACTTTTGCTCTTGCCGCTATGGATAATGACGAGCAACAGGCAGAGCAACACCGCTATTATCGCGCTGAAGTATATCTGAAAGAGGGCGGTCAGAACTATGATGTGATGGGCTGGAATCAGGAACAGCTTATCAATGACATACTGGACCAGTACGAAAAACATCTGCACTTCCTGCACCTGGTTCGTTAATACAAAAATGCCGTCCGATGGGACGGCATTTATTTTGCCACTGACTGTGTGAGACAGCCTTATGTTAGCCACTGTACTTATCGTTATTGTTGCGTTAATCCATCTCTATATTCTGGTGCTGGAGATGTTCCTGTGGAACACCAAAACCGGGCACAAGGCTTTCAATCTCACGCCCGATTTTGCGCGTGAAACCCGCGTACTGGCTGCGAATCAGGGGCTGTATAACGGTTTTCTGGCGGCGGGTCTGCTCTGGGGACTCTGGCTCGGAGAGCGCGGTGTCCCTGTGACCGTCTTTTTCCTGAGCTGCGTGCTACTTGCCGGAATTTTTGGCGCAGCGACTGCCAGTCGAAAAATCCTCTATGTTCAGGCTATGCCGGCTCTCGCTGCCTTACTTGCGCTGCTTATCTAATACTTTGGTCAACGTAATGCGTCCGCTATACTCGGTGCATCACCCGCTAAATGACAGACGAGAGACTGTTTATGAACAACGATATTCCGCTTAAATATTATGACATCGTCGATGAGTATTCGACGGAAACCGCTGAACCAGTCAGTGAGTCAGAGCATGACGCGCTAGCGTACTATTTCCAGCTGCTGCTGACGCGGTTAACGAACAACGAGGAAATCAGCGAGGAAGCCCAGCAGGAAATGGCCAGTGAGGCGGGGATCCGCACGGTACGCATCGATGATATTGCGAATTTCCTTAATCAGTGGGGGAACGAGTAGCCCGCAAGGGCATTCTCATCGTAAGTTTCTTCGCCAGTTCACTGCGTGTCAGTGATTTTGAGAAGTACCACCCCTGGATCAGAGCGTCAGGATACCTGTCCGCAATAAAATGATACTGGGTTTCACTTTCCACCCCTTCGAAAACGAGCGTTTTGTTGAGCCTGGCAAGCGCATCGCAAAAAATAGCAAAAATATTCTGCTTATAATGTTCATTGATACCGTCCACCAGCGACTTATCGATTTTGATTTCGTCATATTCCAGCAGAGAGAGTCGGTCCAGGTTTGAGTTTTTCACGCCGAAATCGTCTATCGATATTCTCACCCCACGTTTTTTCAGCTCCAGACAAAATCCTTCCAGAATATCCGCACTGGATACCGCTTTTTCTGAAAGTTCCACTTTTATCAAAGACAGGGGGATGTGATTAAATGCACATTCACGACGTAACGTCTGGATAAACTGCCCATCTTCAATCTCTGTTCGCCCAACGTTCAGCGAAATCATCAGCTGATGTTTAATGGCAAGCGGTGCGATCTCAGACAGCGATTTTTCAATAATATTAATATAATACTGTCGGTACAGCCCAATTTTCTTAATTAAAGGAATAAACAGTTCCGGGGAGACATCGGTGCGATGATAATCGCGCCATCTCGACAGCACTTCTACCCCGACAATGCTTTTATCCTGGATACGTATAATCGGCTGGTAGTTAACGCTGATAGAATTGTTTTTTACCGCCTTAACCAGCGTTCGCTCCAGTGAGAAGCGATCTTCGTAAATGCGCATGAAAAACAACGAGATTGCGGTCCAGATAAAACACAGAATAGTCGTCAGAAGAATAAACACCACAATGGGGAGCGAAGCCAGGCCCGCGTCGTAATGCTTCACCGTAACGCATATGTCCCATCGCGTGCTGCACTGCGTCAGGGTCAGGGTAAAAAACGCTGAATCTGGCCAGTGGTGTTTTATGACATCTGGCTTAACCGAGAAAAATGTTCGGTCGAAATCTTTCGTCGTGGTACTCAGCGCATAGTTTGCCGTAACCGGCGTGAATTTATCGTAGGCATAACGCGAGGTGAAAATAATCACATTATTATAGATTGCCGCGTTGCCAGTGAAAAAATCCTTTCTCGAAAACTGCGCTAACAGAAAGCCTCTTGGTGTTTTATGGAGTTCTGTCGGTAGAGGGACTGGAGTGGCGAGCTTACCCCAAAAGGCAGTACAGACG
>NZ_LNII01000002.1:0-231413 GCF_001463365.1 Enterobacter sp. 50793107
CGCGATCAACAACCTGTTTGACTGCTTCAGTTTTAAACTCTTCAGGATAACGCTTACCGCTCATGGGCACCTCTCTTTAAGTCATCTTAAATGACTCTGAGGTGTCTGTTAAACGCGTGGCGATTCAATTGTTCAGATAAGTTTAAGCAAGATACTGTCAATCACAGTGACCATTCATGGTCATTACACTTCCTCCAGTTGCCAGACAATGCCTAACATAAAAACGCAAAAGCCCAAAAGTCAGAGCTTAGGTGTTCTAGGCGTTTTCTAAGCGCTGAAGAAATACGTCTTACCGTAGATTGCGTGCGTTTCTGAAGCACATTTTCCTTATACATGGCTTTATCCCAGGCAGCTTCATCAAGCTCTTGGAGTAACAAGCCAGTAATAATGCGACACTCTCGGGTTTGTAGCGAGCCGCTGGTGAGATCGGAGTTATAGCGGAAAGGGGTCATTTGTAATTATTTGTGGGTGGAGGATAGTTAACTTATTATTGTAGTTGGAAGAGGCTGCTTTCCAAACATTAGCACCTCGTAATGCTTGTTACTGTATATTAATTTATGCTCTTAGCGCATGTTAATGGGCTATTACAATGCATAATGTCCACATCAAGATAACTGTGGCTTAACACCTGTACAAGCGAAAAAAATCAATCACCTGTCCGGAAATACGGGATCACTGTAAAGTGTTGGTGAGGCAGTCTAGGAGGGGGATTTAATTTGGGATACTGATGAAAGGATTATGATCAGTTGGATATAGGATCGTACTAAGCTGAGCGGCAGGTTAGCTAGATTAGTTAACCAGATAAGTGAAATCTAGTTCCAAACTATTTTGTCATTTTTAATTTTCGTATTAGCTTACGACGCTACACCCAGTTCCCATCTATTTTGTCACTCTTCCCTAAATAATCCTTAAAAACTCCATTTCCACCCCTCCCAGTTCCCAACTATTTTGTCCGCCCACACGGGTGGAGCTTTTTTACCCTGCCTGGTTTGTTTTTAATCAACGCATTCGCGTTTTTATTTATGACAATCTGTCATCTTCAGCTACTTTTTTCAGTGTCACATAAAGAAAATATTTCTGAAAAGTTGTTGTCATGATTGTGGCTAACATGATGATAAATCAGGAATCTTTCGCTGGTTTTTAAGCTAAATTTCCATTGTCATAAAACTGTCATAATTCGTACATTTATCTGTCACCTGTTTGTCCTATTTTGCTCATCGTAGCCACTTAAACAATGATTTACGAAATCCTTGCAGGAGACATTATGAAAGTTATGCGTACCACTGTCGCAACTGTTGTCGCCGCGACCTTATCTCTGAGCGCTTTCTCTGTATTCGCAGAAGCAAGCCTGACTGGCGCTGGTGCAACCTTCCCTGCGCCGGTGTATGCCAAATGGGCGGATACCTACCAGAAAGAAACCGGTAACAAGGTTAACTATCAGGGTATCGGCTCCTCCGGTGGCGTGAAACAAATTACCGCAAACACCGTTGATTTCGGCGCATCCGACGCTCCGCTGTCTGATGACAAACTGGCTCAGGAAGGCCTGTTCCAGTTCCCGACCGTAATCGGTGGTGTAGTTCTGGCGATCAACCTGCCGGGCGTGAAGTCGGGTGAGCTGGTGCTGGACGGCAAAACCCTGGGTGATATCTACCTGGGCAAAATCAAAAAATGGGATGACGAAGCCATCGCTAAGCTCAACCCTGGCCTGAAGCTGCCTTCTCAGAACATCGCCGTGGTTCGCCGCGCGGATGGTTCTGGTACCTCTTTCGTCTTCACCAGCTACCTGGCGAAGGTGAACGAAGAGTGGAAATCTAAAGTCGGTTCCGGCTCTACCGTTAACTGGCCAACCGGTCTGGGCGGTAAAGGGAACGACGGTATCGCCGCGTTCGTACAGCGTCTGCCGGGCTCTATCGGTTACGTAGAATATGCGTACGCCAAGCAGAACAACCTGTCCTACACCAAACTGGTTTCTGCTGATGGCAAACCTGTCAGCCCGACTGAAGAGAACTTTGCCAACGCTGCAAAAGGCGCTGACTGGAGCAAATCCTTCGCTCAGGACCTGACTAATCAGAAAGGTGAAGACGCGTGGCCAATCACCTCTACCACCTTCATTCTGGTTCACAAAGAGCAGAAGAAACCTGAGCAGGGTGCAGAAGTGCTGAAGTTCTTCGACTGGGCATACAAAAACGGCGGCAAACAGGCTAATGACCTGGATTATGCCAGCCTGCCAGACAGCGTGGTTGAGCAGATTCGTGCTGCATGGAAAACCAACGTGAAAGACAGCAGCGGTAAAGCGCTGTACTAACAGGATATATTTAACGAAGATGGCGGGTGGCGCTACGCTTACCCGCCCTACGGTTAACGCTGTAGGCCCGGTAAGCGTAGCGCCACCGGGCATATTCGTAAAACGTCTCAAACAGAAGAGTAATTTATGGCTGCAACCAAGCCTGCATTTAACCCTCCGGGTAAAAAAGGTGACATGATTTTCAGCGCGCTGGTGAAACTGGCTGCGCTGATTGTGCTATTGCTGCTGGGCGGCATTATCGTGTCTCTGATTTTCTCCTCCTGGCCGAGCATTCAGAAATTCGGTTTCTCCTTCCTGTGGACCAAAGAGTGGGACGCGCCGAATGATATCTACGGTGCGCTGGTGCCGATTTACGGCACGCTGGTCACCTCGTTCATCGCCCTGCTGATTGCAGTTCCGGTAAGCTTTGGTATCGCCCTGTTCCTGACGGAACTGGCACCGGGCTGGCTGCGACGCCCGCTGGGTATCGCCATTGAACTGCTGGCGGCCATTCCAAGTATCGTGTACGGCATGTGGGGTCTGTTTATCTTTGCGCCACTGTTTGCCACGTATTTCCAGGAGCCGGTGGGTAATGTTCTTTCCGCTATTCCGTTTGTGGGGGCGCTGTTCTCCGGCCCGGCATTCGGTATCGGTATTCTGGCGGCTGGTGTGATCCTCGCCATCATGATTATTCCGTACATTGCGGCAGTTATGCGCGATGTGTTCGAACAAACCCCGGTGATGATGAAAGAGTCGGCTTACGGCATTGGCTGCACCACCTGGGAAGTGATCTGGCGTATCGTTCTTCCGTTCACCAAAAATGGGGTGATTGGGGGCGTGATGCTGGGCTTAGGGCGTGCGTTGGGTGAGACCATGGCGGTGACCTTTATCATCGGTAACACCTACCAGCTCGACAGTGCCTCGCTCTATATGCCGGGTAACAGTATTACCTCCGCACTGGCGAACGAATTCGCCGAAGCGGAATCCGGGCTGCACGTGGCGGCGCTGATGGAGCTGGGTCTGATCCTGTTCGTGATTACCTTCATCGTACTGGCGATCTCCAAGCTGATGATCCTGCGTCTCGCGAAAAATGAGGGGGCACGCTAATGGCAACTCTCGAAATGCAAAGCACTGCTCAGCTTGCGGAATCCCGCCGCAAAATGCAGGCGAAGCGTCGTTTCAAAAACCGTATCGCGCTGACGCTCTCGATGGCAACGATGGCATTCGGTCTGTTCTGGCTGATCTGGATCCTCTTCTCTACCGTGGTTCGCGGTATCGACGGCATGTCTCTGGCGCTGTTCACCGAAATGACGCCTCCGCCGAACACGGCGGGTGGTGGACTGGCGAACGCCCTGGCAGGCAGCGGATTGCTGATCCTGTGGGCGACGGTATTCGGTACGCCGCTTGGCATCATGGCGGGTATCTATCTGGCGGAATATGGCCGTAAATCCTGGCTCGCAGAAGTGATTCGTTTCATTAACGACATTCTGCTCTCTGCGCCGTCTATTGTGGTGGGTCTGTTTGTTTACACCATTGTTGTGGCACAAATGGAACACTTCTCCGGCTGGGCGGGTGTGATTGCGCTGGCGCTGCTGCAGGTGCCTATCGTCATTCGTACTACCGAGAACATGCTCAAACTGGTGCCGGACAGTCTGCGTGAAGCGGCGTATGCGCTGGGTACACCAAAGTGGAAAATGATCTCCGCGATTACGCTTAAAGCCTCTGTTTCCGGGATCATGACCGGTATTCTGCTGGCCATTGCCCGTATCGCGGGTGAAACGGCACCGCTGCTGTTTACCGCCCTCTCCAACCAGTTCTGGAGCACGGACATGATGCAGCCGATCGCCAACCTGCCGGTGACGATCTTTAAATTTGCGATGAGCCCATTCGCGGAATGGCAGCAGCTGGCCTGGGCCGGGGTGCTGATCATCACCCTTTGCGTATTGTTGCTGAACATTCTGGCGCGCGTCATTTTCGCGAAGAAGAAACACGGTTAATTTTTTACGGCGCGGCAGCTCGCGGCGCCGAATGAGGAAATGAGTCAATGAGTATGGTTGATACTGCCCCGGGTAAGATTCAGGTTCGTGATTTGAACTTCTACTACGGCAAATTCCATGCCCTGAAGAATATCAACCTGGATATCGCGAAGAACCAGGTAACGGCATTCATCGGTCCGTCCGGCTGTGGTAAATCCACGCTGCTGCGCACCTTTAACAAAATGTACTCGCTCTATCCAGAGCAGCGTGCCGAAGGCGAAATCATCCTGGACGGTGAAAACATTCTGACCCAGGCTCAGGATATCGCCCTGCTGCGCGCCAAAGTGGGCATGGTTTTCCAGAAACCGACGCCGTTCCCGATGTCGATATACGACAACATCGCGTTTGGTGTACGCCTTTTTGAAAAGCTCTCCCGTGCCGATATGGACGAGCGCGTGCAGTGGGCCTTGACCAAGGCCGCATTATGGAACGAAACCAAAGATAAGTTGCACCAGAGCGGTTACTCTCTCTCCGGCGGGCAGCAGCAGCGTCTGTGCATTGCGCGTGGAATCGCGATCCGCCCGGAAGTGTTGCTGCTGGATGAGCCGTGTTCAGCGCTGGACCCGATCTCAACCGGTCGTATCGAAGAGCTGATCACCGAGCTGAAGCAGGATTACACCGTGGTTATCGTGACCCACAACATGCAGCAGGCTGCGCGTTGCTCCGACCACACGGCATTTATGTACCTGGGCGAGTTGATTGAGTTCAGTAACACGGACGATCTGTTCACCAAGCCCGCTAAAAAGCAAACAGAAGACTATATCACCGGTCGTTACGGTTGATTCAGGAGCGCGCTATGGACAATCTCAATCTTAATAAACACATTTCCGGCCAGTTCAACGCAGAGCTGGAAAGTATTCGCACTCAGGTCATGACCATGGGTGGCATGGTCGAGCAACAGCTTTCTGATGCGATCACGGCGATGCACAACCAGGACAGCGAACTGGCGAAGCGCGTTATCGAAGGCGATAAAAACGTCAACATGATGGAAGTGGCGATTGACGAAGCGTGTGTGCGCATCATCGCCAAGCGTCAGCCGACGGCGAGCGACCTGCGTCTGGTGATGGCCATCATCAAAACCATCGCCGAGCTGGAACGTATCGGTGACGTTGCGGATAAAATCTGCCGCACCGCGCTGGAGAAATTCTCTCAGCAGCATCAGCCGCTGCTGGTAAGCCTGGAGTCGCTGGGCCGCCACACGGTGCAGATGCTGCACGACGTGCTGGATGCCTTTGCGCGTATGGATCTGGATGAAGCGGTACGTATCTACCGTGAAGACAAGAAAGTCGACCAGGAGTATGAAGGCATTGTGCGCCAGCTGATGACCTACATGATGGAAGATTCACGTACGATCCCAAGCGTACTGACCGCCCTGTTCTGCGCGCGCTCTATCGAGCGTATCGGCGACCGCTGCCAGAACATTTGCGAATACATTTTCTACTTCGTGAAAGGTCAGGACTTCCGTCACGTGGGCGGCGACGAACTGGACAAACTGCTGGCGGGTAAAGATCCGAAAGAGTAATCAGTGGTTAAAATGCCCGGTGGCGCTGCGCTTACCGGGCCTACAAAAACCTATCGTGTAATATTCCACCCGCGCGCCTTCCACAATTCCGGCAACTGCGCCAGATCGGTAAAGGTCGTCACTTTTGGATGATCGATCGGCTTGTTGTGCGGGTCGGCACAGAAATAAAACACTTCCATTCCTGCATCAATGCCCGACTGCGCGCCCGCGGACGAGTCATCCACCAGAATACAGTTCTCTACGTTGACGTTCATTGCGTTTGCCGCATGGAACATCAGCGCAGGATCTGGCTTCCAGCGTTGAATATCGTAGCCGCTGAACAGTTTTTCCGGGAAGTGGTGCAGCATCTCAAGCTTACCCAGCGAGTGCTGCATTTTGCTGACCGGTCCGTTAGACACCACGCAGATCGGTACCGTCATGGCATCCAGCAGCGCGTTTGCGCCAGCAATGACCTCCAGCTCAGAATCGAACAGGCGTGCGACCTCGGCGCGGTACACCGGTTCCAGATCCGTTTTCGCCAGATCCACACCGTGTTCGGCGTTAATGATGTCGATGATCTCGTACAGCTTCACGCCCTTAAAGCGTTTGAACACCTCGTCGAGATTGAGCGTAATACCAAATTCCTGGAACATGGCGACATACGCGCGGGAACAAATGACCTCACTGTCGACCAGCGTACCGTCGCAGTCGAAAAATACCGCTTCAATTCCGGACATGCCTTTCCCTTTTTACAAGTTTAACGTTTACGTACTGCAGTTCAACGAGACGCAATCGTTGCCGTATAAGCAAAATCAATGAAAAAAGTATCTCGTAACCGCCACTATTGTCGCATTTTGGTATAGGATAGCGACGAATTTTCCCTCCTTGTTCGGAAATTGATGATGAGTCAACAACACACAACCCAGACATCGGGTCAGGGTCTGCTTGAGCGCGTGTTTAAACTGCGCGAGCACGGCACAACGGCACGCACCGAAGTGATCGCCGGTTTTACTACCTTCCTGACGATGGTCTATATCGTTTTTGTTAACCCACAAATTCTGGGCGTTGCTGGCATGGATACCAGCGCCGTCTTCGTGACAACCTGCCTGATCGCTGCACTTGGCAGCATTCTGATGGGCGTATTCGCTAACCTGCCGGTTGCGCTGGCTCCGGCGATGGGTCTTAACGCATTCTTTGCGTTCGTAGTAGTTCAGGCGATGGGGCTGCCGTGGCAAGTCGGCATGGGCGCTATCTTCTGGGGCGCGGTTGGTCTGCTGCTGCTGACTATTTTCCGCGTGCGTTACTGGATGATTGCTAACATTCCTGTCAGCCTGCGCGTGGGTATCACCAGCGGTATCGGTCTGTTCATCGGTATGATGGGGCTGAAAAATGCCGGTGTTATCGTCGCTAACCCGGAGACGCTGGTCAGCATCGGTCACCTGACCTCCCATAACGTGCTGCTGGGCGTGCTGGGCTTCTTTATCATCGCGATCCTCGCTTCCCGCAATATTCATGCGGCGGTGCTGGTGTCCATCGTAGTGACCACCCTGCTGGGCTGGATGCTGGGTGACGTTCACTATAACGGCATTGTCTCCGCACCACCGAGCGTCTCTACCGTTATTGGTCATGTTGATCTGGCGGGTTCCCTGAATCTGGGTCTGGCGGGGGTGATTTTCTCCTTTATGCTGGTGAACCTGTTTGACTCCTCCGGCACGCTGATCGGCGTGACCGACAAAGCGGGCCTGGCGGATGAGAAGGGTAAATTCCCGCGCATGAAGCAGGCGCTGTTTGTGGACAGCATCTCCTCTGTCAGCGGTGCTTTTATCGGGACCTCTTCTGTTACCGCTTATATTGAGTCCTCTTCCGGTGTCTCCGTAGGGGGCCGTACCGGTCTGACCGCGGTGGTGGTGGGTATTCTGTTCCTGCTGGTGATCTTCCTTTCTCCACTGGCTGGCATGGTTCCACCGTATGCGGCTGCCGGTGCGCTGATTTACGTGGGGGTACTGATGACCTCCAGCCTGTCGCGCGTGAAGTGGGATGATTTAACCGAAGCGGTACCGGCGTTTATTACCGCGGTAATGATGCCGTTCAGTTTCTCTATTACTGAAGGTATCGCGCTGGGCTTTATCTCTTACTGCGTGATGAAGATTGGCACCGGTCGTTTCCGCGACCTCAGCCCGTGCGTCATCATTGTGGCGCTGCTGTTTGTGCTGAAGATTGTGTTTATCGACGCCAAATAAACATGTTTGCACCCTCTCCCGTGGGAGAGGGCTGGGGTGAGGGCATCAGCCCGCACCTCACTTAAGCCTTCACCCTCTTGATATAATCCCCAAACGCCGTCAACTGGCCAGAGAGATGGTCACGCGTGCTCTGGTCCACCACTTCACCCGTCTGCGGGTCGACCTTATTCTGAATCACTCCACCCATAAATTCCGGCTTGTTCATGACCATTGCATCCAGGAATACCAGGATCTGGCGCAGATGATACTGGCAGCGCGCACCGCCAATGGCACCCATTGAACTGGTCTGAATCAGCACCGGCTTACCGGAAAGCGGCTGCTCCGGCAGGCGGGATAGCCAGTCAATTGCGTTTTTCAGACCACCCGGAACCGAGTAGTTATACTCTGGCGTCACAATCACCACCCCGTCAGCCTGGCGAATCTGCTCGGCCAGCGCTTCGACGCTCTGCGGAAAGCCTTCTTCCTGCTGCACGTCCGCATCGTAAAGGGGAATGTCACCAATGGACGGCAGGGCGCTAATCTCCATACCCGCCGGAGCCAACTGTGGCAACGTACGGGCAACCATCCCGTTAAATGAACCTTTGCGCAGGCTTCCCAGTAATGTAACGACTTTCAACGTTTCAGACATGATTACTCCTGTTTCATCATGATGACCCTGAACGGATCAGCTAAGGGTATATGCTTTTTCTGCCGGTAAACTGGTTAATCTCATCAGGCGCGCGGCGGGCTCGTTGGCACGTTCGGGCACATCCGGAAGGCTACTCCATCCCTGTTTACTGTCAAATTCCCAGATTTTCAGCCGTTCAATGGCAGGTGTGACTGCTACAGACCAGATCAGTACATCCTCAACATCGCTGAGCGCTTCTACCAGCGCGGCTTGCGTGGAGCGCAGGCGTCCGGAGCCCGGCAGGAGTTGCAGCTGACTGGCATCGTCTGACGCGCAGCCACAGAGCTTACGAATGCTCTGACGCAAGGTGATAAGCTGAGCCCGGGCTTCAGTGGGATCGTTCTGGTTGCGCACCCACAGCTGTTCATTGCTGGAGAGCGGGTAATCATCATGCGGGCTGGCGCCGTGAAAACCGCGTGTCGCGCGCTGAAGCTCCATATCCAGCCCGCAATCGCCTTCAGTGGTGAGTGCTACGCCAATAATATTGCCCGTATAGGCAATGGAGAAACGCGGCAGCTCCGGGTCGGCAAAGACCGGACGACCTTCAGGTTGGATGATGATGTCCGGCAGCTCACTGGTGCCGTACAGCATAAACAGCAGTTCAGCAAGAAGCGCCCGGGACGCCAAAAAACGCGACCGACGGTGCTCAGGAAGTTTGAGCGCTTCACTGTGACACGCTGAAGAAATTCTGGCCGATACGAGACGACCTTCTGTCAGTATCCCTCTTGCAAAGTGCGTAGCCATTTTTCGCTCCTTGATAATGGTCGTAGTCGGTTAAACGGTTACATCATTATCGCTTAACTCAACTCCTGTTTTAATCAGTAAATGATAGTAAGAAAAGGCTGAGGACCGAACTTTACATTTTCTTAGGTGAAAATTGGATCGCTGACACCCTATAACGCCTTGATGGTCTCGCGTAGCCAGAGGATTTTCGGATTATGGCTGTTCCGTTTATGCCAGATCTGCGTGAAGGGCTGGAGGACCATAAGTAAAAGGATGCAGAGCATGCTACAGCCAATCATAATCCCGATCAGCATATTGCGCGCAAACGGCGTCAAGAACGAGACCGCCATACTGACCATCGTGGAATACTGCTCGCGATTAAAACCCATGGTTTCCATCAGCAGCACCGGGGAAACGGTTACATAGGTGAGAATCGCCGCCACGCACAGGGTAGCGTTCAATAACCGGCTAATAAAAAACGGTTCAGTAGCTTTCGGCCGGATGGCTCTCTTTGAGTACGGCAATCGACTGGACAAGGGTGATTTCCTGGGGGGAAATCACCCTTCAGTAACGGGAGTCACTTACCAATACAGAAGCTCGAGAAGATCCTCCCAAGCAGATCGTCCGACGTAAACTCCCCGGTGATCTCACTCAGATTCTGCTGCGCCAGGCGCAGCTCTTCCGCCAGCAATTCTCCCGCCCATGCGCCAATCAGCTGCGCTTTGCCCTGCTCGAGGTGACGTGCCGCCTCTTCCAGCGCCTGCAGGTGGCGACGCCGCGCCAGGAAGCCGCCTTCCATGCTGGTGTCAAAGCCCATGCTCTGCTTGAGATGGTTACGCAGGTCGTCAACGCCCTCGCCGGTGCGGGCCGACAGACGGATAAGTGAGTGACCATTCACATCGCTGATGCCCAGCATTTCGCCGGTGACGTCTGCTTTGTTACGCACCACGGTGATCGGCAGTTTAGCTGGCAGACGGGCGATAAAGTCCGGCCAGATCTCCGCCGGGTCTACGGCGTCGGTCGTGGTGCCATCCACCATAAACAGCACACGGTCGGCCTGCTCAATCTCCTGCCAGGCGCGCTCGATACCAATACGCTCCACTTCGTCGCTGGCATCACGCAGACCCGCAGTGTCGATGATATGCAACGGCATGCCATCGATGTGAATATGCTCACGCAGCACGTCGCGGGTGGTCCCGGCGATGTCGGTCACGATCGCCGCCTCACGGCCCGCGAGGGCGTTCAGCAGGCTCGATTTCCCGGCGTTTGGACGACCCGCGATGACCACCTTCATCCCTTCACGCAGCAGGCTCCCCTGGCGCGCTTCGGCGCGAACGGCATCGAGATCGGCCATCACATCATTGAGCTGGGCTTCAATTTTACCGTCAGAGAGAAAGTCGATTTCTTCATCCGGGAAGTCAATCGCTGCTTCGACGTAGATCCTGAGGTGAGTAAGTGCTTGCACAAGGTGATTTACACGTGCGGAAAACGCGCCCTGCAACGAGTTCAGTGCGGAGCGGGCCGCCTGTTCAGAGCTGGCGTCGATCAGGTCTGCAATCGCCTCGGCTTGCGCCAGGTCGAGCTTGTCGTTGAGGAAGGCACGTTCGGAGAACTCGCCCGGCTTCGCAATGCGCAGGCCCGGCAGAGTCAGAATACGTTTTAACAGCAGGTCGAGGATGACCGGGCCACCGTGACCCTGCAGCTCCAGCACGTCTTCACCGGTAAAGGAGTTCGGGCCGGGGAACCACAGCGCAATGCCCTGGTCCAGTGGGGTACCGTCGCTGTCTTTAAACGGCAGATAATCAGCGTAGCGCGGCTTTGGCAGTTTACCCAGCACCGCTTCAGCGACCTCGCGCGCCTTCAGGCCGGAGATACGCAAAATGCCTACACCACCGCGTCCCGGTGGGGTTGCCTGGGCGACGATAGTGTCGTTATGGCTCATGGTTGCTCTCGTTCAATACAAATAAAAAAGGCGGTCAATCGACCGCCCTTATTTTAGCGTTAACTTACCGAATCAGGACTTTTTCTTTTCGCGGCTGTGCAGGCCACGTTTTTCCAGACCACGGTAAATCAGCTGCTGTTGGATGATGGTCACCAGGTTGCTGACGATATAGTACAGCACCAGACCTGACGGGAACCACAGGAAGAACACGGTGAAGATGACCGGCATAAAGGTCATGATCTTCTGCTGCATCGGGTCGGTCACGGTGGTCGGAGACATTTTCTGGATGAAGAACATCGTCACGCCCATCAGGATCGGCAGGATGTAGTATGGGTCCTGTGCGGACAGATCATGGATCCACAGGGCGAACGGCGCATGGCGCAGCTCAACGGAACCCATCAGCATGTAGTACAGCGCAAGGAAGATTGGCATCTGAATCAGCAGCGGGAAGCAGCCACCCAGCGGGTTCACTTTCTCTGCTTTATACAGGGCCATCATCTCCTGGCTCTGACGCTGTTTGTCATCGCCCAGACGCTCGCGCATTGCCTGAATCTTCGGCTGCAGCATACGCATCTTCGCCATGGAGGTGTACTGCGCTTTGGTCAGCGGGTACATGATGCCACGTACGATGAAGGTGATAACGATGATGGAGAAGCCCCAGTTACCCAGGAAGCTGTGGATGAACTTCAGCAGCTTGAACAGCGGCTGAGAGATGAACCACAACCAGCCGTAGTCAACGGTCAGATCCAGGTGCGGTGCAACAGCAGCCATTTTGTCCTGGATTTCCGGGCCGACCCACAGGGTGCTTGCCAGCTTACCGGTTTGACCCGGCTGAACCAGAACCGGCTGAGATTTGTAGCCGATAGCCGCAATACCGTTGCCCAGATTCGCGGTGTAGAAGTTATTGGTACCGTCGTTATTTGGGATCCATGCCGTTGCGAAATACTGCTGCAACATTGCCACCCAACCGCCTTTGGAGCTGACGTTCAGGTTTTCGTTATCGGCAATGGTGTCGAATTTGTATTTCTCATACTTCGCGTCAGGCGTGGAGTATGCCGCGCCACGGAAGGTATGCAGCGCAAAGTTGCTGCTTCCGGTGTCACGGTGAGACGGCAGATTGATGGACTGCTTCAGCTGACCAAAGGTCGATACTTCAAGCGGTTTCGCACCGGCGTTCTGTACGCTGTAGCCCACGTTCACTGCATATTCACCGCGTTTCAGGGTGAAGGTTTTAGTGAAGGTGTTGCCTGCCGCGTCGGTGTAGGTCATCGGAATAACGAGTTCGTTCTGGCCATCAGCCAGTACAAAGGTGTCGTTTTCGACGTTGTACAGTGGACGCGCACCGTTAGCCGGGTTATCCGGGCCATCACGACCGGTCAGGCCGCTCTGCGCCTGGTAGATAAACTCTGGCGTGGTTTCCAGTAACTGGAACGGCTCGGTAGACTTCAGCTCTTTCGGGTAGGTCAACAGCAGCGCCTGCTCAACATCACCACCACGGGTGTTGATAGTCAGCTCAAGCACATCGGTCTTAACCGTAATCTGTTTCCCCTGGCCACTGGCCGGTACGCCCTGGTCGGCGGCACTCCCCTGGCTGCTCGTTGTCTGCGTGGTCTGCTGCTGGGGTTGAGGATTTTTATCCTGCTCCCATGCCTGCCAGATCATGAAAGACACGAACAACAAAGCGATGATAAGAAGATTGCGTTGCGAATCCATCGTTAGTGTTCTCTGGTATCAAAGGGTCCTGGGGGGACGGGGTCGTCTCCACCTGGGTGTAAAGGGTGGCATTTTAATACGCGTTTCACCGTCAACCAACTGCCTTTTATCACTCCAAACCTGCGCAATGCCTCAATTCCGTAGCTTGAGCATGTTGGCGTGAAACGGCAGTGTGGCCCGAGTAGCGGACTAATCAGGCGTTGATAGACCCGAATGAGGGCTATCAGGACCCGCGAGCCAGGCGACAGTGGCGGCGCCATAATTTTTCCAACGCTTCCGAGAGAGCACGGTTATCGAGGTCGGCAACCCCTTTTTTCGCCACCACCACGAAATCCATAGAAGGCAGTTCGTGCTGACGTAAACGGAAGCTTTCACGCGTCAGACGTTTAATCCGGTTGCGTTCATGCGCACGCTTAACGTTTTTCTTGGCGACAGTAAGACCGATGCGGGGATGCCCCAGCGAATTTTGGCGGCCGAGGATGGTGATTTGCGGCGTGCCAGCCCGTAGTGGCTGCTGGAAGACGAAAGTGAAATGAGCGGGAGTTAACAAACGTAACTCCCTGGGAAATGCTAGCTTAACCACTCAGGGGTTAGCTTTATTACTTGGAAACGGTCAGACGAGCGCGGCCTTTAGCACGACGACGTGCCAGAACCTGACGACCATTTTTAGTAGCCATACGAGCACGGAAGCCGTGAGAACGGTTGCGCTTCAGTACAGACGGTTGAAAAGTGCGTTTCATGGCGATTTCTACCTAAACTTGAATAAATTCACTGACTTTTGCGTATACCCGAACGAGATTCGAACGACTAACGCCTCAGCGTGGGTGATTAAAGAGGCCGGATTGTAATAATTGTACACTCCGGAGTCAATTCTCTTTCCTTATTTCCCGCGTATTTCCGCACGATTTCGCGTGGAAAATGAGCAACGGACGACGCAGGAAGAAGAGCATCACGCGCCGGGTCGAGGATTATACGGTCTCATCAACAAAGCGCAAGGATCGTCCTGGATCTTCGTTAGATCATTTAAGCAAAAAATTGTCTGTTCTCATTAAATTTTCCAATATGCGGGCTAAATCGTGGGGCACTCCCGCCAGGATCGTTTACACTTACCCGGTTTCGGATCTTCCTGTGGATAAATCGGGAAGAATCTGTGAGAAACAGAAGATCTCTGGCTCAGTTTAGGCTATGATCCGCGGTCCCGATCGGGATCCAGCGATCCTGGCCGGGCATAAACACAATATCGTTCAGGTTGTTTCAACGATGGCGTGTATAACCGCAGATAGCGGTTCGCACATCCCCCTCATTGGGTCATGTCGATGTGCGCCAACAATCATGAATATTCAATAGTTTTCTTTTATTGTTCGAGTGGAGTCCGCCGTGTCACTTTCGCTTTGGCAGCAGTGTCTTGCCCGATTGCAGGATGAGTTACCAGCCACAGAATTCAGTATGTGGATCCGCCCGTTGCAGGCGGAACTGAGCGATAACACGCTGGCTTTGTATGCGCCAAACCGTTTTGTGCTCGATTGGGTAAGGGACAAGTACCTTAATAACATCAACGGACTGCTGAATGATTTCTGCGGGTCAGATGCCCCGCAGCTGCGCTTTGAAGTGGGCACAAAGCCGGTTACCCAGACGGTGCGCGAAACCGTAAACGTGGCAGCGCCTGCTCAGGCGGCACCCGCTCCGGCTCCTCGCGTTGCTCCTGCTGCACGTCCGGGTTGGGATAATGTGCCTGCCCCGGCAGAACCGACCTACCGCTCTAACGTTAACGTCAAACACACCTTCGATAACTTCGTGGAAGGTAAATCGAACCAGCTGGCACGCGCGGCGGCTCGCCAGGTGGCAGACAACCCCGGTGGAGCCTATAACCCGCTGTTCCTCTATGGCGGCACGGGTCTGGGTAAAACGCACCTTCTGCACGCGGTGGGTAACGGCATTATGGCGCGCAAGCCAAATGCGAAAGTGGTGTATATGCACTCCGAGCGCTTCGTTCAGGACATGGTAAAGGCCCTGCAAAACAATGCGATCGAAGAGTTTAAACGCTATTATCGTTCTGTTGATGCGCTGCTGATCGATGACATTCAGTTCTTTGCGAATAAAGAACGATCGCAGGAGGAGTTTTTCCACACCTTTAATGCGCTGCTAGAAGGTAACCAGCAGATCATTTTAACCTCGGATCGTTATCCAAAAGAGATCAACGGTGTGGAAGATCGTCTGAAATCCCGCTTCGGCTGGGGCCTGACCGTGGCGATCGAGCCGCCGGAACTGGAAACCCGCGTCGCGATCCTGATGAAAAAAGCCGATGAGAACGACATTCGCCTGCCGGGTGAAGTGGCGTTCTTTATTGCCAAGCGTCTGCGTTCCAACGTTCGTGAGCTGGAAGGGGCGCTGAACCGCGTCATCGCCAATGCCAACTTTACCGGCCGCGCGATCACCATCGATTTTGTGCGTGAAGCGCTGCGCGATCTGCTGGCACTGCAGGAAAAACTGGTCACTATCGACAACATTCAGAAGACGGTGGCCGAGTACTACAAAATCAAAGTGGCAGATTTACTGTCTAAACGTCGTTCCCGCTCGGTGGCGCGCCCGCGTCAGATGGCGATGGCGCTGGCAAAGGAGTTAACCAACCACAGTCTGCCGGAGATCGGCGATGCGTTTGGTGGCCGTGACCATACGACCGTGCTGCACGCTTGTCGCAAGATTGAGCAGTTACGCGAAGAAAGCCACGACATAAAAGAAGATTTTTCCAATTTAATCAGAACATTATCATCGTGACGCTATGAAATTTACCGTTGAACGTGAACATTTATTAAAACCGCTGCAACAGGTGAGTGGCCCATTAGGTGGCCGCCCAACGCTGCCTATTCTCGGAAACCTGCTGCTTCAGGTCGCGGACGGTACGCTGTCGCTGACCGGCACAGACCTGGAAATGGAAATGATCGCGCGCGTTACGCTGACTCAGCCGCATGACGCAGGCGCGACCACGGTTCCGGCACGTAAATTCTTTGATATCTGCCGCGGGCTGCCGGAAGGCGCAGAGATCGCGGTGCAGCTGGAAGGCGACCGCATGCTGGTGCGCTCTGGCCGCAGCCGTTTCTCCCTCTCCACGCTGCCTGCTGCGGACTTCCCGAACCTGGACGACTGGCAAAGTGAAGTCGAATTCACCCTGCCGCAGGCGACGATGAAGCGTCTGATTGAAGCCACGCAGTTCTCTATGGCGCACCAGGACGTTCGTTACTATTTAAACGGCATGCTGTTCGAAACCGAAGGGGAAGAGCTGCGTACCGTGGCCACCGACGGCCACCGTCTGGCGGTCTGTTCCATGCCAATTGGCGACTCACTACCAAACCATTCGGTGATCGTGCCGCGTAAAGGCGTAATTGAGCTGATGCGTATGCTCGACGGTGGCGACACGCCGCTGCGCGTGCAGATCGGCAGCAACAACATCCGCGCTCACGTGGGCGATTTCGTCTTCACATCCAAGCTGGTTGACGGTCGTTTCCCGGATTATCGCCGCGTATTGCCGAAGAACCCGGACAAAACGCTGGAAGCGGGTTGCGATAGCCTCAAGCAGGCATTTGCCCGTGCGGCCATTCTCTCGAACGAGAAATTCCGCGGTGTGCGCCTGTACGTAAGTGAAAACCAGATCAAAATCACCGCCAACAACCCGGAGCAGGAAGAGGCAGAAGAGATTCTGGACGTCACCTACGCCGGGGCTGAGATGGAAATCGGGTTTAACGTCAGCTACGTGCTGGACGTGCTGAATGCACTGAAATGCGAGAACGTTCGCATTCTGCTGACTGACTCCGTTTCGAGCGTACAGATTGAAGATGCCGCATCACAGTCGGCTGCGTATGTTGTTATGCCAATGAGACTGTAATGTCGCTCACCCGTCTGTTGATCCGCGACTTTCGCAATATCGAAAGCGCGGATCTCGCTTTATCCCCTGGCTTTAACTTCCTGGTTGGCGCAAACGGCAGCGGCAAAACCAGCGTGCTTGAAGCCATCTATACGCTCGGCCATGGCCGGGCGTTTCGCAGTTTGCAGATTGGTCGCGTGATTCGCCACGAACAGGAATCCTTTGTCCTGCACGGGCGTTTGCAGGGTGAGGAGCGGGAAACCGCCATTGGCCTGACCAAAGACAAGCAGGGCGACAGCAAGGTGCGCATCGACGGTACCGACGGCCACAAAGTGGCGGAGCTGGCGCTGCTGATGCCGATGCAGCTGATCACGCCGGAGGGGTTTACTTTACTCAACGGCGGCCCCAAATACAGAAGAGCGTTCCTCGACTGGGGATGCTTTCACAACGAAGCCGGTTTCTTTAACGCCTGGAGCAACCTGAAGCGTCTGCTTAAGCAGCGTAACGCCGCATTGCGCCAGGTCACGCGCTACGCCCAGCTGCGCCCGTGGGACATGGAATTAATTCCTCTTGCGGAACAAATCAGCCGCTGGCGTGCCGAATACAGCGCAGGCATCGCCGAAGATATGGCCGACACCTGCAAACAGTTTTTACCTGAATTTTCTCTCACCTTCTCCTTCCAGCGCGGCTGGGAAAAAGAGACGGATTATGCCGAGGTGCTGGAGAGAAACTTCGAGCGCGACCGTATGTTGACCTACACCGCGCACGGCCCGCACAAGGCGGATTTCCGCATTCGTGCTGACGGTGCGCCGGTAGAAGACACCCTGTCGCGCGGGCAGCTCAAGCTCCTGATGTGCGCGCTGCGCCTGGCGCAGGGGGAGTTCCTCACCCGCGAAAGCGGGCGACGCTGCCTGTACCTGATAGATGATTTTGCCTCGGAACTTGACGACGCGCGGCGCGGGCTGCTTGCCAGCCGCCTGAAAGCCACGCAGTCGCAGGTTTTCGTCAGCGCCATTAGCGCTGAACACGTTATGGACATGTCGGACGAAAATTCGAAGATGTTTACCGTGGAAAAGGGTAAAATAACGGATTAACCCAAGTTGAAATGAGCGAGAAACGTTGATGTCGAATTCTTATGACTCCTCCAGTATCAAAGTCCTGAAAGGGCTGGATGCGGTGCGTAAGCGCCCGGGTATGTATATCGGCGATACGGATGACGGCACCGGTCTGCACCACATGGTATTCGAGGTGGTAGATAACGCTATCGACGAAGCGCTCGCGGGTCACTGTAAAGACATTATCGTCACCATCCACGCCGATAACTCTGTTTCCGTACAGGATGACGGCCGTGGTATCCCCACCGGTATCCACCCGGAAGAGGGCGTGTCTGCTGCAGAAGTGATCATGACCGTTCTGCACGCAGGCGGTAAATTTGACGATAACTCCTATAAAGTCTCCGGCGGCCTGCACGGCGTAGGTGTTTCCGTGGTAAACGCCCTGTCGCAGAAACTGGAACTGGTTATCCAGCGCGAAGGCAAAATTCACCGCCAGATCTATCAGCACGGCGTGCCTGAAGCGCCGCTGGCCGTGACCGGCGATACCGAAAAAACCGGTACCATGGTGCGTTTCTGGCCGAGCCTCGAAACCTTCACCAACGTCACCGAGTTCGAGTACGACATCCTGGCAAAACGCCTGCGTGAACTGTCGTTCCTGAACTCCGGCGTCTCAATTCGTCTGCGTGACAAACGCGACAACAAAGAAGACCACTTCCACTATGAAGGTGGTATCAAAGCGTTCGTTGAATACCTGAACAAGAACAAAACGCCAATTCACCCAAATATCTTCTATTTCTCTACGGAAAAAGACGGTATCGGCGTGGAAGTGGCTCTGCAGTGGAACGACGGTTTCCAGGAAAACATCTACTGCTTCACCAACAACATTCCACAGCGTGACGGTGGTACGCACCTTGCGGGCTTCCGTGCGGCGATGACCCGTACCCTGAACGCCTACATGGACAAAGAAGGCTACAGCAAAAAAGCGAAAGTCAGCGCCACCGGTGATGACGCCCGTGAAGGCCTGATTGCTGTTGTCTCCGTGAAAGTGCCGGATCCGAAGTTCTCCTCACAGACCAAAGACAAGCTGGTCTCCTCTGAGGTGAAATCGGCGGTTGAACAGCAGATGAACGAACTGCTGAGCGACTACCTGCAGGAAAACCCGAACGACGCGAAAATTGTTGTCGGTAAAATTATCGATGCAGCGCGTGCCCGTGAAGCGGCGCGTAAAGCCCGTGAAATGACCCGCCGTAAAGGCGCGCTGGACTTAGCGGGTCTGCCGGGCAAACTGGCTGACTGCCAGGAACGCGACCCGGCGCTGTCCGAACTGTACCTTGTGGAAGGGGACTCCGCGGGCGGTTCTGCGAAGCAGGGCCGTAACCGTAAGAACCAGGCCATCCTGCCGTTGAAAGGTAAAATCCTCAACGTTGAGAAAGCGCGTTTCGACAAAATGCTCTCTTCTCAGGAAGTGGCGACGCTGATCACCGCGCTGGGCTGCGGCATTGGTCGTGACGAATACAACCCGGACAAGCTGCGCTATCACAGCATCATCATCATGACCGATGCGGACGTCGACGGCTCGCACATCCGTACGCTGCTGTTGACCTTCTTCTACCGTCAGATGCCGGAAATCGTTGAACGCGGCCACGTCTACATTGCACAGCCGCCGCTGTACAAAGTGAAGAAAGGCAAACAGGAACAGTACATCAAAGATGACGACGCGATGGATCAGTACCAAATCGCGATCGCACTTGATGGTGCGACCCTGCATGCGAACTCCAGCGCTCCGGCACTGGCAGGTGAGCCGCTGGAGCGTCTGGTGTCTGAGTTCAACGCCACGCAGAAAATGATTGGTCGTATGGAGCGTCGCTATCCAAAAGCGCTGCTGAAGGAGCTGATCTATCAGCCAACCCTGACTGAAGCCGATCTGAGCAACGAGCAGGCGGTGACCCGCTGGGTGAACGCGCTGGTGAGCGAGCTGAACGAGAAAGAGCAGCACGGTAGCCAGTGGAAGTTCGACGTTCAGCAGAACGCGGCGCAGCAGTTTGAGCCGATTATTCGCGTGCGTACCCACGGCGTCGATACCGATTACCCGCTGGAGCACGAGTTTGTGACCGGCCCGGAATACCGTCGTATCTGCACTCTCGGCGAGAAGCTGCGTGGTCTGATTGAAGACGATGCGTTCATCGAACGTGGCGAACGTCGTCAGCCGGTGGCCAGCTTCGAACAGGCGCTGGAATGGCTGGTGAAAGAGTCCCGTCGCGGCCTCTCTATCCAGCGTTATAAAGGTCTGGGCGAAATGAACCCGGATCAGCTGTGGGAAACCACCATGGATCCGGAAAGCCGTCGCATGCTGCGCGTTACCGTTAAAGACGCGATTGCTGCCGACCAGCTGTTCACGACCCTGATGGGCGATGCGGTTGAACCTCGTCGTGCCTTCATCGAAGAGAACGCACTGAAAGCGGCGAATATCGATATTTAATCGTTGTTATACAGCACGACTCAGGCCGCGCATTTAGCGCGGCTTTTTTTTGGGCGAAGGCATATCCAGCGACAGCACTGACGGTAAACGGCTGGCAAGCGTATCGATGGCAATTCTGACTCTGAGTGGCAGATGCGGCGTCTGTTGCCAGACTGCATGAACGTCGAAGCGTACGTCCGGCGCCTGCTTTAAAAGCGGGATGAGTTTCCCCTGCTGTATTTCTCTGCGGGCCATCCAGCAGGGCAACCATGCAATGCCGTATCCTGCCAGCGCTGCGTCGCAAATCGCCTGTAAATCATCCATATTGAGGGATGAGCGGGGAGTAAAGGTGTGCGATCTCCCTTCGTTATCCATCAGCTGCCAGGGTAACACTCTGCCTGCTCGCAGATAGTTAATGGCAGTATGGTGGGGTAAATCAGCAACGGTGTCTGGCTGACCGCTTTTTTGCAGATATTCTGGCGCAGCACAGAGCACCATGCGGTGTTCTCCCAGCCTTCTGGCGACCAGAACGCTACTGTCCTGCAGCGTGCCGTTGCGCACCGCCATATCAAACCCTTCCTCTACGAGATCCACCACGCGGTCGCTGAATGACATTTCCAGTTCAAGACCGGGATGTTCCTGCGCCAGTTCTATCAGCAGTGGCGCGACGCACTGGCGACCAAACAGCACCGGCATGGCCACACGCAGGCGGCCGCTGACCTGCTGCTTCCCCGTTTCCAGCAGCGACTCCGCGCCCCTAATCTCCTCCAGCGCACGCAGGCAGCGCTCGTAAAAAAGCGCCCCGTTATCGGTCAGGCTTTGGCTGCGGGTGGTGCGGTGAAACAGACGGACTCCCAGCCGCTCTTCCAGGCGAGCGATGCTTTTTCCCACCGCGGAGCGCGACAAATGCAGGCGGATCGCGGCCTGCGCAAAACTGCCCGCCTCCACGGCGGCCACGAAAACGGGAATATCCTTCAGCGTACTGGTCATGGATTGTTTCCATTATGGCGTCAATAGTGGGAAAAGTTATCGCCACTGGCAACAAGGAGTCAACGGTAGACTGTCGATACTGAAGCTTATTTAACGGCAGGAGAAAAACGATGGCAGAGACAATGCAACGCTGGTCAATGAACGCTCTCGGACGGGAGAATCTTAAACTCACCCAGGAACCTGTTCCGAAGCCAGGTCCAGGCGAAGTGCGCGTGCGGGTGAATGCCGTTGCGCTCAACTATCGCGATAAAATGGTTATTGAAGGCATGATGCCGATCCCGCTTTCCTTCCCGTTCACACCGGCGTCTGACATGGCCGGCGTGGTGGACAGCATTGGTGAAGGCGTGACGCGTTTTCAACCCGGCGCTCGCGTCATCTCGACGTTCTTCCCGGAGTGGATCGATGGCAGGCCGCAGGCGGATGCCCGTCATTTGCCCTATAAAACGAGCGGAGGGTACTTCCCGGGGATGCTGGCTGAGTACGTGATCGTGAATGAAAACGGGCTGGTGGCCGCTCCGGAAACCCTGGATGACGTTGAGGCCAGCACATTACCTTGTGCAGGGCTAACCGCCTGGTTTGCGCTGGTGGAGCGCGGGAACTTGCGAGCCGGACAATCGGTGCTGGTACAAGGCACCGGCGGGGTGGCGATTTTCGCACTGCAAATTGCAAAAGCACTCGGTGCGGAGGTTTACGTGACTTCGGGGAGTGATGAAAAGCTGGCGCGGGCTAAAAAACTGGGAGCCGATCGGGGTATCAACCGGCTGAAAGGCGACTGGGCTGAAGCGCTTTTAACGCTGACTCAGGATCGCGGCATTGACCACATAATTGAAACCGTGGGGGGAGAAAACCTGCAGTACTCCCTGCGTGCCGTCGCCGTTCATGGACGCATCTCGGTGATTGGCGTGCTGGCCGGGAGCGAGATTACGCTATCAGCGGGTGAGTTGTTGCTGAAATCCCCGGTTATTCAGGGGATTGGTGTCGGGCATCGCCGTGCGCTGGAAGAGTTTGTCCGCGCCGTGGAGGTGACAGGGCTGAAACCGGTCATTGAGCAGCGCTACCGTTTTGACCAGCTGGAGCAGGCGCTGGAACACCTCGATCGCGGCGCGTTTGGTAAAATCGTCCTCACCCGCGAGTGAACCAACGTTCCCCGGGATTGCGGAAAAAGGGGTTTTCTGTTGCGCAATGTAGCTCTATTTTTGTGTGCTTAATCGCGTTAGCATGAGGTAGCACTCATTTATCCCGGGGATCTCATGGCTATCAAACTCATTGCAATCGATATGGACGGCACGCTGCTGCTGCCAGACCACACTATCTCTCCAGCCGTTAAAAACGCAATCGCCGCGGCGCGCGCAAAGGGCGTGAATGTGGTCCTGACCACCGGGCGTCCGTATGCGGGCGTGCACAGCTACCTCAAAGAGCTACACATGAATCAGCCGGGTGATTACTGCATCACCTATAACGGCGCGCTGGTGCAGAAAGCGGCGGACGGCAGCACGGTTGCGCAAACCGCGCTGAATTATGATGACTATCTGTTCCTGGAAAAACTGTCCCGTGAAGTCGGGTCTCACTTCCACGCGCTCGATCGTACAACGCTCTACACCGCTAACCGCGACATCAGCTATTACACCGTGCACGAATCGTATGTCGCCACCATTCCGCTGGTGTTCTGTGAAGCAGAAAAAATGGATCCGAACACTCAGTTCCTGAAAGTGATGATGATCGATGAGCCTGAGATCCTCGATAAAGCCATTGCGCGCATCCCGGCGGAGGTCAAAGAGAAATACACCGTGCTGAAAAGCGCACCGTACTTCCTCGAAATCCTCGATAAACGCGTCAATAAGGGCACCGGCGTGAAGTCGCTTGCCGACGCGCTGGGCATTAAGCCTGAAGAGATCATGGCCCTGGGCGATCAGGAAAACGACATCGCAATGATTGAATACGCGGGTATGGGCGTGGCGATGGAAAACGCCATCCCGTCAGTGAAAGAAGTGGCGAACTTCGTCACCAAATCTAACCTGGAAGACGGCGTGGCTTACGCGATTGAGAAATTTGTCCTGTCTTAGCAGTCGCCCTTAATCATCAGCCTCGGTTATCAACCGGGGCTTTTTTTGGCCCTGAGTTTATTGAATTGTTCTTTTTGTGATCTGGATTGTAGTACAACATTAACTGATTGTACTACATTGTCACCACAGCAAAGGCGAAAGGCCTCACGTTTGTACTGCAAAAGTGAGGCGAAATTCAGCGGTCGCGGTAAAGTAGTGATGGACTTACAGAGCACAAGGACTCTCCATGACTCTCAATAAAACCGATCGCATTGTCATCACGCTGGGTACACAGATTGTGGGTGGCAAATATGTTCCCGGCTCGCCACTGCCGGCAGAGGCAGAACTGTGTGAGGAGTTTGAAACCTCCCGCAACATCATCCGGGAAGTGTTCCGCTCGCTGATGGCGAAGCGGCTGATTGAAATGAAACGCTATCGCGGCGCGTTTGTTGCCCCGCGTAACCAGTGGAACTACCTCGATACCGATGTTCTGCAGTGGGTACTGGAAAACGATTACGACCCGCGGCTGATTGGCGCCATGAGCGAGGTACGAAACCTGGTAGAACCGGCTATCGCCCGCTGGGCGGCAGAGCGCGCCACCTCAGGTGACCTGGCGCAGATTGAGTCGGCGCTGAACGACATGATCGCCAATAACCAGAACCGTGAGGCATTTAACGAGGCGGATATTCGCTACCACGAGGCGGTACTGCAGTCGGTGCATAACCCGGTGTTACAGCAGCTTAGCGTGGCGATCAGCTCGCTACAGCGAGCAGTATTTGAACGTACCTGGATGGGTGATGAGGCCAATATGCCAAAAACGCTCCAGGAACATAAAGCGCTGTTCGATGCGATACGGCATCAGGACGGCGATGCGGCAGAGCAGGCGGCGCTCACCATGATTGCCAGCTCGACACGAAGGCTGAAGGAAATTACATGACATCACGCTACATCGCAATTGACTGGGGATCGACCAATCTGCGCGCCTGGCTGTACCAGGGCGAGCAGTGCCTGGAGAGCAGGCAATCAGAAGCAGGCGTGACGCGTCTGAACGGAAAATCCCCCGAGGCGGTGTTAGCAGAGGTCACACAAAACTGGCGCGACAGCGCCACGCCCGTGGTGATGGCGGGGATGGTGGGCAGCAACGTGGGCTGGAAAATCGCGCCTTATCTGCCTGTTCCTGTCTCTTTCTCCGCCATTGGCAAGCAGTTAACGTCCGTTGGCGACAATATCTGGATTGTTCCCGGTTTGTGCGTCTCGCGCGACGATAACCATAACGTGATGCGCGGTGAAGAGACACAGCTGCTCGGTGCGCGCACGCTTTCTCCTTCTTCTGTCTACGTCATGCCCGGCACGCACTGCAAGTGGGTCCAGGCAGATGCAGAGCATATCCACGATTTTCGCACCGTAATGACCGGCGAATTGCACCATTTGCTGCTTAATCATTCGCTGTTGGGGGCCGGTTTACCGGAGCAGGTTCCGTCGCCGGAGGCGTTTGCTGCTGGCCTTGCTCGTGGGATCGCTTCTCCTGATGTTTTGCCGCAACTTTTTGAGGTTCGCGCCTCGCACGTGCTGGGAAATCTCCCGCGCGAGCAGGTCAGCGAGTTTCTTTCTGGCCTGCTGATTGGCGCAGAAGTCGCCAGCATGCGTGAGTTCGTCGGGTGCGAGCAGGCTGTCACGATTGTCGCTGGTGCAGCGCTGACGTCGCGCTACGAGCAGGCGTTTCGCGCGATTGGCCGTGAAGTATCAACGGTATCCGGCGACACGGCATTTCAGGCAGGAATAAGGAGCATCGCTCATGCAGTGGCAAACTAGTCTTCCCCTTATCGCAATCTTGCGCGGCATTACCCCCGACGAGGCGCTGGCGCACGTCGGTGCCGTGATCGACGCCGGATTCGACGCGGTGGAAATCCCGCTCAACTCCCCCGAATGGGAAAAAAGCATTCCGACAGTGGTAGAGGCCTTTGGTGATAAAGCGCTGATTGGCGCAGGAACCGTCCTGCAGCCGGAGCAGGTGGAGAGGCTGGCAAAGATGGGCTGCAAACTCATCGTCACCCCCAACATCAACCCCGAGGTGATCCGCCGCGCGGTGAGCTATGGAATGACCGTGTGTCCAGGATGCGCGACGGCAACCGAAGCCTTTACCGCCCTCGATGCGGGTGCACAGTCGCTCAAAATTTTCCCCTCTTCGGCCTTTGGTCCTGACTATATCAAAGCACTGAAAGCGGTCTTGCCCGCCAGCGTGCCGGTCTTTGCCGTGGGCGGCGTGACGCCAGAAAACCTGGCGCAGTGGATTAACGCTGGTTGTGTGGGCGCGGGGCTGGGCAGCGATCTCTATCGCGCCGGACAGTCCGTTGAGCGTACCGCGCAGCAGGCGGCAGCATTTGTGAAAGCGTATCGAGAGGCAGTGCAATGAAAATAACCAAACTCACCACGTACCGTTTACCCCCGCGCTGGATGTTCCTGAAAATTGAAACCGATGAAGGCGTGGTTGGCTGGGGCGAACCGGTGATAGAAGGGCGCGCGCGCACCGTGGAGGCCGCGGTGCATGAGCTAGGGGAATACCTGATTGGACAGGATCCGGCACGCATTAACGACCTGTGGCAGGTGATGTACCGGGCGGGCTTTTATCGCGGTGGCCCAATCCTGATGAGCGCCATCGCCGGTATTGACCAGGCGCTGTGGGATATCAAAGGCAAAGTGCTGAATGCCCCGGTCTGGCAGCTGATGGGCGGCCTGGTACGCGACAAAATCAAAGCCTACAGCTGGGTGGGTGGCGACCGCCCTGCGGAAGTGATCGACGGCATTACGCAGCTGCGCAATATCGGCTTCGATACTTTTAAGCTCAACGGCTGTGAAGAGATGGGCGTGATTGACAACTCGCGCGCGGTGGACCGGGCGGTGAATACCGTGGCGCAAATCCGTGAAGCTTTCGGTAACGAGATTGAGTTTGGTCTGGACTTCCACGGACGCGTCAGTGCGCCAATGGCCAAAGTGCTGATTAAAGAGCTGGAGCCCTATCGTCCGCTGTTTATTGAAGAGCCCGTCCTGGCCGAGCAGGCGGAGTACTATCCAAAACTGGCTGAACAGACCCATATTCCTATCGCCGCGGGTGAGCGTATGTTCTCGCGCTTCGAGTTCAAACGTGTGCTGGAGGCAGGCGGTGTTGCGATCCTGCAACCGGATCTCTCCCATGCGGGCGGTATCACCGAATGCTACAAAATTGCCGGGATGGCAGAAGCCTACGATGTGGCGCTGGCACCGCACTGTCCGCTGGGGCCCGTCGCGCTGGCGGCCTGCCTGCACGTGGATTTTGTCTCCCGCAATGCCGTGTTCCAGGAACAAAGCATGGGTATTCACTATAACAAGGGCGCGGAATTGCTCGACTTTGTGAAAAACAAAGAAGACTTCAGCATGGAAGGCGGTTTCTTCAAACCATTAATGAAGCCGGGCCTTGGCGTGGACATTGACGAAGCCAAAGTCATTGAGCTCAGTAAAAATGCGCCGGACTGGCGTAACCCGCTGTGGCGTCATGAAGACGGCAGCGTAGCGGAATGGTAAATGCGCGTCATACTTCGCGCTGGTGATGCGTTGGCTGCGTTTTCTTACCCCGGTCACATACTTTTGTATGCTCCCGGGGATGCGAAAACTTGCCGCCTTCCCCCAGCACGAATTATTTAGCGCATTCTGTTTACGTTTTTAATTAAAAAAACCAAATACACCCTCTGTAAATTACAGGGCATGGTGAGCGGCTTCGCTATGCCCAAAATCTGGAGACAGATTGCGATGGATATTCCAGTTACTGCTACAAAGACCGGGCGTCGCCGCTACCTGACGCTAATCATGATCTTTATTACCGTGGTCATTTGCTATGTTGACCGCGCCAACCTTGCCGTGGCCTCGGCCCATATTCAGGAAGAGTTTGGGATCACCAAAGCGGAAATGGGCTACGTCTTCTCGGCGTTTGCCTGGCTCTATACGCTCTGCCAAATCCCCGGCGGCTGGTTCCTCGACCGCGTGGGGTCGCGTCTGACCTACTTCATCGCCATTTTAGGCTGGTCCGTGGCGACCCTGTTCCAGGGCTTCGCGACCGGGCTGATGTCGCTGATTGGCCTGCGTGCTATCACCGGCGTTTTCGAGGCACCCGCGTTCCCCACCAACAACCGTATGGTCACCAGCTGGTTCCCGGAGCATGAGCGTGCCTCTGCGGTGGGCTTTTACACCTCCGGGCAGTTTGTCGGCCTGGCGTTCCTGACCCCGCTGCTGATCTGGATCCAGGAGCTGCTAAGCTGGCACTGGGTGTTTATCGTCACAGGTGGGATCGGCATTATCTGGTCCCTGATCTGGTTCAAGGTCTATCAACCGCCGCGTCTGACAAAAAATATCACCAAAGCGGAACTGGACTACATCCGCGACGGTGGCGGCCTGGTAGACGGCGATGCGCCAGTGAAAAAAGAGGCGCGTCAGCCGCTGACCCGCGCGGACTGGAAGCTGGTCTTCCATCGTAAGCTGGTGGGGGTTTATCTCGGCCAGTTTGCGGTTACGTCGACGCTGTGGTTCTTCCTGACCTGGTTCCCGAATTACCTCACCCAGGAAAAGGGGATTACCGCGCTGAAAGCGGGCTTTATGACCACCGTGCCGTTCCTTGCCGCATTCTTTGGCGTGCTGCTCTCGGGCTGGCTGGCGGATAAGCTGGTCAAAAAAGGCGTCTCATTAGGTGTTGCGCGTAAAACGCCGATTATCTGCGGGCTGCTGATCTCAACCTGTATCATGGGCGCCAACTACACCAACGATCCGGTGTGGATTATGACCCTGATGGCGCTCGCGTTCTTCGGCAACGGTTTTGCCTCTATCACCGGGTCGCTGGTGTCGTCTCTGGCGCCGATGCGTCTGATTGGCCTGACCGGTGGTGTGTTCAACTTCGTCGGTGGACTCGGCGGGATTACTGTGCCGCTGGTCATCGGCTACCTGGCGCAGGACTACGGCTTTGGCCCGGCCCTGGTCTACATCTCTGCCGTGGCGTTGATTGGCGCGCTCTCCTACATCCTGCTGGTCGGCGACGTGAAACGAGTAGGCTAATCCCTTCGGATGTTTTACCCTGATGCGATAACTGCGCATCAGGGTATCCCATGAAACAAATCACCTTTGCTTCCCGCAACCACCAGCTCACCAATACCAATACCTGGACACCGGACAGCCAGTGGCTGGTCTACGATGTGCGCCCGTCCGGGGCATCGTTCACCGGCGAAACCATAGAGCGGGTAAACGTCAGTACGGGCGAGGTTGAGGTGATTTATCGTGCTACGCACGGCGCGCATGTCGGGGTGGTGACCGTTCATCCTGCACAAGACAAATACGTCTTTATCCACGGCCCGAAAAACCCGGATGCAGACTGGCAATACGATTTTCACCATCGCCAGGGCGTGATTGTCCATAACGGCCAGGCGAGCAACCTCGATGCCATGGATATCACCGCGCCCTATACCGCAGGCGCACTCCGTGGCGGCAGCCATGTACACGTCTTTAGCCCGAACGGGCAGTTCGTCAGCTTCACCTATAACGACCATGTGTTGCATGAGCGCGATCCAAAGCTCGATTTACGTAACGTTGGCGTCGCCGCACCCTATGGCCCGGTCACCCCGCAGGGCAACCATCCTCATGAATATCCGGGCACCTTCTGGAGCGTGCTGGTAAGCCGCACGACGCCAAACCCACAGCCGGGCAGCGATGAGATCAACCGCGCCTATGAAGAGGGCTGGGTGGGCAACGGCAGGCTGGCGTTTATTGGCGATACCCTGTCTGTGAAAGGCGAAAAAGTGCCTGAACTGTTTATTGTCGATCTGCCCAAAGACGAGCAGGGCTGGAAACAGGCAGGCGATGCGCCATTGCAGGGCACGCCAGAGACGATGCCAGCACCGCCTGCTGGCGTGCTGCAGCGCCGTCTGACTTTCACCCATCAAAAGGCGTATCCGGGGCTGGTGAACGTGCCGCGCCACTGGGTGCGCAGCAACCCGCAGGGTACGCAGATTGCTTTTCTGATGCGTGATGATAACGGCATTGTCCAGCTGTGGCTGGTCTCACCGGAGGGGGGCGAGCCGCGTCAGTTAACGCATACCGAAAGCGGTATCCAGTCGGCATTCAACTGGCATCCTTCGGGCGACAGTCTGGGATTTGTGCTGGAAAATCGTATCGCCTGCTGCGATGCGCAGACCGGAGAGGTCACGTTTTTGACGTCCGATCACGGCAATCCGCCGTCTGCCGATGCGGTCGTCTTTTCCCCGAACGGGCGCGCTATTGCATGGATGGAGGAGAAAGAGGGTTTCCGCCAGCTGTGGCTAACGGAAACCGCACAGGATTAGCGTCGCGGCATCTCGGCGGGCGGGATAACGGCGTTGGTTGCCAGATTTTGCTGCTCGCTTTTCTCAACGCGCGAGCGTACAGAACTGTCCGTGCGGAACATATCCCAGGGCAGCAAAAGCGTATCGGCCACTGCCGTGAACGGCATATCGAGGATCACCAGGGATTTGGTGCCCCAGTTCGTGTCATCATCGGAGATCATCGCCGCGCTGGCGCGCGTCCCCGGATATGTTCCTTCTTTACCGCCGGTGTGAGACATCACGCTCGAACACCCGCAAAGTAAAACCACCCCGCTGAACATCGTCAGCTTAATCAGAACATTTTTCATCATCACTCAGTCATCGTTAATGGCACTGCATAGACCTGCAACTCTGGGTTATAGCGAGCCTTGTTGAAAATGAATAGTCCAATAACCCCGCACTGTGGCAGCCATCGCAATTTAACCCTTTGTGCTGTTGTCCCAGTCTAAGCGAGAAGCACAAAAGTGCAAAAAAAAGTGCGAACGTCGCGGTTGAAAACACCGGTTCCAGACCCATTTTAAGAATGTAACCCGATAACGAACACGCCTGATGGGTGTTCGGGGGCGCAATGGCCTGTCCATGGTGGAAGGCTAAAATTTCTCGCTGATTTCAGGAGCTTTTATTTATGCGTAACTTCGATCTTTCCCCGCTATACCGTTCTGCAATTGGTTTTGACCGCCTGTTTAACCATTTAGAAAATAACCAAAGCCAGAGCAACGGCTACCCTCCATACAATGTTGAGCTGGTTGATGAAAACCACTACCGCATCGCCATTGCTGTCGCCGGTTTTGCAGAGAGCGAACTGGAGATCACCGCGCAGGACAACCTGCTGGTGGTGAAAGGTTCACATACGGCCGAGCAGAAAGAACGTACCTACCTTTACCAGGGCATTGCCGAGCGCAACTTTGAACGCAAGTTCCAGTTAGCTGAGAACATTCACGTTAAAGGCGCGAATCTGGTCAACGGTCTGCTGTTTATCGAGCTGGAACGTGTGATTCCGGAAGAGAAAAAACCGCGCCGTATCGAAATTAATTAATGCCGCGGGTCGCGTCAGCGGCCCACTCAGAATTGCTTGCCGAACCGGGAGCATATGCGAATCCACAAGGATTTGCAGGAACAACTGTGCACAAAAATAAACTGTGCCGAACTCGCTTCTCAGAAGGAGATTTAGTATGCGTAACTACGATTTATCCCCCCTGCTGCGTCAGTGGATTGGTTTTGACAAACTGGCTAACGCCCTGCAAAGCACCACTGAGCACCAGACGTTTCCGCCGTACAACATCGAAAAAAGCGACGATAACCACTATCGCATCACGCTGGCGCTGGCCGGGTTCCGCCAGGACGATCTGGATATCCAGCTCGAAGGCACGCGTCTGACCGTGAAAGGGTCGCCGGAAAAACAAGAAACCGAGACCAAATGGCTGCATCAGGGGTTGGTGACTCAGCCGTTTAGCCTGAGCTTTACCCTGGCAGATCATATGGAAGTCTCCGGCGCGACCTTTACCAACGGGTTGCTGCATATTGACCTGGTCCGTAACGTGCCGGAAGCCATCGCGCCACAGCGTATCGCCATTAGCGAGCGGCCGGCGCTGAATAGCTAATGCTGTGCGGGCTGGTGCCCTCACCCCGGCCCTCTCCCACAGGGAGAGGGTGAAAAGTTAAAGCCCTGCCCCGGCAGGGCTTTTTTGTGCGCCATCACCCATACAACGCCCTTTACCTCTGAGAGAATCCTTAACATAACTAAGGTTATGCAAGGAAGTGGATCATGAGTGATATCGCGTTAACCGTCAGCGTGTTGGCCCTGGTCGCTGTTGTTGGACTATGGATTGGCAACATCAAAATCCGTGGCGTCGGGTTTGGGATCGGTGGGGTGCTGTTTGGCGGCATTTTTGTCGGACACTTTGCTGACAAACTCGGGCTGGTTCTCAGCGCCGATATGCTCCACTTTACGCAGGAGTTCGGCCTGATCCTCTTCGTCTATACCATAGGCATTCAGGTCGGGCCGGGCTTTTTCGCCTCATTGCGGGTTTCCGGATTACGCCTCAATCTGTTTGCCCTCGGCATCGTCGTAATGGGCGGGCTGGTCACCGCTATCCTGCATAAACTCTTCGCAATTCCGCTGCCCGTGGTGCTGGGCATTTTCTCCGGGGCCGTGACTAACACGCCCGCGCTGGGTGCGGGCCAGCAAATCCTGCGCGATTTAGGTATCGAACCCGGCATTGTCGACCAGATGGGGATGAGCTATGCGATGGCTTATCCGTTCGGGATTTGCGGCATTCTGCTCTCCATGTGGCTGGTTCGGGTGCTCTTTCGCATTAACGTCGACAAAGAGGCGAAGGACCACGAAACCACGCTTACCAACGGCCATATGCCGATCAAAACCATCAACATCCGCGTCGATAACCCCAATCTGAACAACATGGCGATTCAGGACGTGCCGATCCTGAACAGCGCCAATATTATCTGCTCGCGCCTGAAACGTGACGAAATGCTGATGGTGCCCGCGCCTGGCACCATTATCCGGCAAGGCGATCTGCTGCACCTTGTCGGGCAGCCCGGGGATTTAAACAACGCGCGGCTGGTGATTGGTCAGGAAGTGGATACCTCGCTCTCTACCCGCGGCACCGACATGCGCGTGGAGCGTGTGGTGGTGACTAACGAGCACGTTCTGGGCAAGAAAATACGCGATTTGCAGGTAAAAGAACGTTACGACGTGGTTATCTCTCGTCTCAATCGCGCCGGTGTTGAACTGGTCGCCAGCCCGGAAGCCAGCCTGCAGTTCGGCGATATTCTTAACCTGGTCGGGCGTCCGTCGTCCATTGACGCCGTGGCGGATATGGTCGGTAACGCTCAGCAAAAACTGCAGCAGGTCCAAATGCTGCCGGTGTTTATCGGTATCGGGCTGGGCGTGCTGCTTGGCTCCATTCCGCTGTATATACCGGGGTTCCCGGTGGCCCTCAAGCTGGGTCTGGCGGGCGGGCCGCTGATTATGGCGCTGATCCTCGGGCGAATCGGCTGTGTCGGTAAGCTCTACTGGTTTATGCCGCCGAGCGCCAACCTGGCGCTGCGCGAGCTGGGCATTGTGCTGTTTCTGGCGGTCGTCGGGCTAAAATCCGGTGGCGATTTTGTCGATACCCTGGTCAGGGGGGAAGGGATGAGTTGGGTCGGCTATGGCATCTTCATCACCGCGATCCCGCTGCTGACGGTCGGCATACTGGCGCGAATGTTCGCTAAAATGAACTATCTGACGCTGTGCGGCATGCTGGCGGGGTCGATGACGGATCCACCGGCGCTGGCCTTTGCCAATAGCCTGCACGCCACCAGCGGCGCGGCGGCGCTGTCGTACGCTACGGTCTATCCGCTGGTCATGTTCCTGCGCATCATCACCCCGCAGCTACTGGCGGTGCTGTTCTGGGGGATGAGTTAGCAGGTCGTCCGGGTGGATGCGCCGCAGATGGTAGTCCACCTGGTAATCACTGGTATTTCGGAACATCACGGAATAGTTAAGGAACTCGCCGCTGTCGCTGTAGGAGAGAGAGGTAATGCGCAGCAGCGGCGTTTGCTCCGGCAGGTTCATGTAACCAGCGAGTTGTTTATCGGCCAGTACCGGCGTCAGGCTCTCGTAATTGCCGCTGATTGTAATTCCGCACTCCTTCTCGATGTAATCAAACTTTGACCCTTCCAGATGCGCCAGCGAGAGGTTGCGAAACAGCTTCACGGGCATAAAGCTGTCCTCCAGCATCAGCGGTTTTCCGTCCACGTAGCGCACCCGGCGGGAAAAGTAGATCCGCTCATCCACCTGGATCCGCAGCTGGCTGGCGATGGCGGGCGGGGCGGGCATCACTTCAAACTGCAACACCTTGCTCTGTACCTCTTTGCCCTGCTGACGCAGTACCTCCACCAGCCCGGTGAGGTTGGTGGTTTCATGGTGCACATCTTTGCGTGCTACAAACGTCCCGCTGCCGTGCCGCCGCTCAACCAGCCCCCAGCTCACCAGCAGATCCAGCGCCTTGCGAATGGTCATGCGCGCCACGCCAAACTCCTGCGCCAGCGCTTTCTCACCCGGAATGGGGCTGCCGATGTTGTAGTCCGATGAATTCAGCCGTAGCCGTAATCGGTCGGCAATGGATTTGTAGATCACCAGTAGACCTCTCTGCCCGTATCAGGGCGTGGATTGCATCCTGACATGTCCATATTTACAGCGAAAAGTAGACCTGATTGGTCAAAATAAAACCATGAATGCGATCACGAATCGCAGCGGCACGCCATGTTCGCGCATCAGTAACTTCTTATGCTCACCTCAGGCCAGCACAAAACCATAAAGGCCTCTCTCCCCTACAGGTTGTTACGTGAGGATTTAAAGATGCTCAGTCAAATACAACGTTTTGGTGGTGCCATGTTTACCCCGGTGTTGCTGTTTCCCTTTGCCGGGATCGTGGTGGGAATCGCCATCATGCTTCGTAATCCGCTTTTCGTGGGCGAAGCCTTAACGGCTCCTGATAATCTGTTCGCGCAGATCGTGCACATCATTGAAGAGGGCGGCTGGGCGGTGTTCCGCAATATGCCGCTAATTTTTGCCGTTGGCTTACCGATTGGTCTGGCGAAACAGGCGCAGGGCCGCGCCTGTCTGGCGGTGCTGATAAGCTTCCTGACCTGGAACTACTTCATCAACGCGATGGGGATGACCTGGGGCCACTTCTTTGGCGTCGACTTTTCCGCCGAACCGACGGCGGGAAGCGGGCTGGCGATGATTGCCGGGATCAAAACCCTTGATACCAGCATTATTGGGGCGATTGCGATTTCCGGTATTGTCACTGCGATCCATAACCGCTTTTTCGAGAAACCACTGCCGGTTTTCCTGGGCATTTTCCAGGGCACCTCGTTTGTGGTGATTATCGCGTTTTTCGTCATGATCCCCTGCGCCTGGCTGACGCTGCTGGGATGGCCGAAAGTGCAGATGGGCATTGAGTCCCTGCAGGCGTTCTTACGCTCCGCCGGTGCGCTCGGCGTCTGGGTGTATACCTTCCTGGAACGCATTCTGATCCCAACCGGGCTGCACCACTTCGTCTACGGTCCGTTTATCTTTGGCCCGGCCGCCGTTGAGGGCGGAATTCAGGTCTACTGGGCGCAGCATCTTCAGGCGTTCAGCCAGAGCACGCTGCCGCTGAAAACCCTGTTCCCGGAAGGTGGTTTCGCGCTGCACGGTAACGCTAAGGTGTTTGGATCGGTCGGGATTGCGCTGGCGATCTGGTACACCGCCTCACCAGAAAACCGCGTCAAGGTCGCGGGCCTGCTGATCCCGGCCACGCTTACCGCCGTGCTGGTGGGGATTACCGAACCGCTGGAGTTTACTTTCCTGTTTATCTCGCCGCTGCTGTTTGCCATTCACGCCGTGCTGGCGGCCACCATGGCGACGGTGATGTACACCTTTGGCGTGGTGGGCAACATGGGCGGTGGCCTGCTGGACCAGTTCCTGCCGCAAAACTGGATCCCCATGTTCCATAACCACGCTTCAACGGTATTCACCCAGATCGGCATCGGCGTCTGCTTTACCGGCCTTTACTTCGTGGTCTTCAAAACGCTGATTGAGCGTCTGAACCTCAAAACCCCGGGTCGTGAAGAGAGTGAAATCAAACTCTACAGCAAGGCGGACTATAAGGCGGCGCGCGGACAAACCACCGCCCCGGCTGCCGCCAGCCAGCAGGTCGGCCAAGCCGCCGGATTCCTGCAGGCGCTGGGCGGCGCGGCCAACATCGAAAGCATCAACAACTGCGCCACCCGCTTGCGTATCGCGCTGGTCGACATGGCGCAAACCCAAAGCGATGAGGTGTTCAAAGCCCTCGGCGCACACGGCGTAGTGCGACGCGGCAACGGCATACAGGTGATCGTTGGCCTGCACGTTCCGCAGGTGCGCGACCAGCTGGAATCGCTGATGAAAACCCCTTTAACGAATGAACAAACCACCCTGACAGAGGCTATATCATGAAAAAATTCTCAGTTGTCATTGCAGGCGGCGGCAGCACCTTTACGCCTGGTATCGTCCTGATGCTGTTAGCCAACCGTGACCGTTTCCCGCTGCGTGCCCTGAAGTTTTATGACAACGATGGCGCACGTCAGGAAACCATCGCCGAGGCGTGCAAAATTATCCTTAAGGAACAGGCACCGGAGATTGAGTTTAGTTACACCACCGATCCAAAAGCGGCGTTTACCGATGTGGATTTCGTGATGGCGCACATCCGCGTGGGCAAATACCCGATGCGCGAAAAAGACGAGAAAATTCCGCTGCGTCACGGTGTGCTGGGTCAGGAAACCTGCGGCCCGGGTGGGATCTCTTACGGCATGCGCTCCATCGGCGGCGTACTGGAACTGGTGGATTATATGGAGCAGTACTCCCCGAACGCGTGGATGCTGAACTACTCCAACCCGGCGGCGATTGTGGCGGAAGCGACGCGCCGCCTGCGTCCGCATGCCAAAATTCTCAACATCTGCGATATGCCAATCGGTATTGAAGGGCGCATGGCGCAGATTGTCGGCCTGAAAGACCGCAAACAGATGCGCGTGCGTTACTACGGCCTGAACCACTTCGGCTGGTGGACATCGATTGAAGATCTGAACGGTAACGATCTGATGCCGAAACTGCGCGAATACGTGGCGAAACACGGCTATGTTCCGCCTTCGGAAGATGCGCATACCGAAGCGAGCTGGAACGATACCTTCGCCAAAGCCAAAGACGTGCAGGCGCTCGATCCAGATACCATGCCAAACACCTATCTGAAGTATTACCTCTTCCCGGACTACGTGGTCGCGCACGCCAACCCGGAGCGGACCCGCGCCAATGAAGTTATGGATCACCGTGAGAAGCATGTATTCAGTTCGTGCCGGGCGATTATAGAAGCCGGAAAATCCTCTGCCGGGGAGCTGGAGATCGACGAACATGCCTCCTACATCGTCGATCTGGCGACGGCGATTGCCTTTAATACCCAGGAGCGGATGCTGCTGATTGTGCCAAACAACGGGGCCATTCATAATTTTGATGCCGACGCGATGGTGGAAATTCCGTGTCTGGTGGGCCATAACGGGCCAGAGCCGCTCACCGTGGGTGATATCCCGCACTTCCAGAAAGGGCTGATGAGCCAGCAGGTGGCGGTGGAAAAACTGGTGGTGGATGCCTGGGAGCAACGCTCGTACCAGAAACTCTGGCAGGCAATCACCTTGTCAAAAACCGTACCGAGCGCGTCGGTCGCGAAAGCGATTCTGGATGACCTGATCGAGGCCAATAAGGATTACTGGCCAGAGCTGCATTAACTCTCCTGACCGGCATCGCCTGATGCCGGTCTCCTTGTCCTGGCCGATTTACGCTATGCTGAAGCCTGCCTGCAGCATGACAAGGAGCCTTCATGAAAATTTCCCGCCTCGGTGAAGCCCCGGACTACCGCTTCTCGCTGGCCAATGAACGTACATATCTGGCGTGGATCCGTACCGCGCTGGGCTTTCTGGCCGCCGGCGTCGGTCTTGATCAGCTCGCGCCCGATTTCGCCACGCCGTTGATTCGTGAAGTGCTGGCGCTGTTGCTGTGCCTGTTTGCGGGCGTACTGGCGAGTTACGGCTATCTGCGCTGGCTGCGTAACGAAAAGGCGATGCGCCTGAAGCAGGATCTGCCCTATACGCGTGGGTTACTGATCATCAGTGCGATTTTGCTGACAGTGGCGGGCGTGGTGATGGTGCTGGTGGTGTATGGCGGATAGTCGCAAAGCGCGGCGCGAAGCGGACCCCGGCCTGCAGCCGGAGCGGACGTCGCTGGCGTGGCTGCGCACGCTGCTGGGGTATGGCGCGCTGATTGCCCTGGCGATTAAGCACAACTGGCACCGCACGGGGCTACCCTTCTGGATCTCACTGGTTGTGCTGGCGCTGGTGGCCATCATTTTATGGCGTTATACCCGCAGCCGTAACGTGATGGACGTGGCGCAGGACGATTTTGTGCAGCCGAAGGCGGTGCGGGATAAGTTCCTCATCGCCCTGGCCGTGCTGTCGCTATCACTGCTGTTTGCGGTAACTCACATTCAACAAATTGTGCACCTGTAGGCCGGGTAAGGCGCAGCCGCCACCCGGCATAATTACTTCCCTTTCGCCAGATACTTCGCCATCTCGTCTTCCGGCACCATGCCGCCGCCGGTCGCCCACACCAGATGGGTGACGTTGGCATCAGCCTGAACACGCAGCGGCCCGGCCATGCCCGCCAGCGCCGATGGCTCCAGACGAATCCCTTCCTCCTGCGCCAGCCAGCCGAGCATGTCGTACATGCTTTGATCGGAAAGGGTATAGAACCCGTCGAGCAGACGTTCCATCGCGCGGCCGACGAAGCCCGACGCGCGTCCGACCGCCAGCCCGTCCGCTGCCGTCACGTTGTTGATACCCAGATCCTGCACGGCAATCTCATCGTGCAGGCCGGTATAAACCCCCAGCAGCATGCACGGGGAGTGCGTGGGCTCGGCAAAGAAGCAGTGAACGTTGTCGCCAAACGCCAGCTTCAGACCAAACGCCACACCGCCAGGACCCCCGCCAACGCCGCACGGCAGATAGACATACAGCGGGTGCTCTGCATCCACCACACGGCCCTGTTCGGCAAACTGCGCCTTCAGGCGCTCGCCGGCAACGGCATAGCCCAGGAACAGGGTGCGGGAGTTTTCATCGTCGATAAAGAAGCAGTTCGGGTCGTTTTCCGCCGCTTTTCGCCCTTGTTCCACCGCCACGCCATAATCCTGCTCATATTCCACGACGGTAACGCCATGGCTGCGCAGTTTGGCTTTCTTCCACTCGCGGGCGTCGGCGGACATATGTACCGTCACCTTAAAGCCGATGCGTGCGCTCATGATGCCGATGGACATTCCCAGGTTGCCGGTTGAACCCACCGCAATGCTGTACTGGCTAAAGAAGTCTTTAAAGCGCGGTTCCAGCAGGATGCTGTAGTCATCTTCAGTGCTCAGCAATCCCGCTTCCAGCGCCAGTTTTTCCGCGTGGGTCAGCACCTCGTAGATGCCGCCGCGCGCTTTAATCGAGCCGGAGATGGGCAGATGACTGTCTTTTTTCAGCAGCAGCGTTCCGGGAAGAGCCTTGCCAGATTCTCTCTCCAGCCGTTTTTTCATGGCCGGAATAGCAACCAGCTCAGATTCGATAATCCCGCCCGTTGCCGCGGTTTCCGGGAAGGCTTTCGCCAGATACGGCGCGAAGCGGTTGAGACGCGCATGCGCGTCGTCCACGTCGGCTTTGGTCAGCCCGACATAGGGGAGCCCTTCTGCAAGCGAAGTGGTTCGCGGGTTAAGCCACGTGGTCTCTTTCAGAGCCATCAGATCCTCAACCAGAGGAAACTGTGCGGTTAAAGCAGTGATAGTTGCGTTTTCCATAATATGTCTCGTCGCGCTCAGATAATGAAAGAAAGCAGGAATGTGCCGCCAAGTGCAAGCACCGAGGCGATAAACGTCGCCGTCGTATAGTATTTGAAGGTCTCATTCAGGGTCGCGCCGCAGTATTGCTTGACCAGCCAGAAGAGCGAATCGGTCACGATCGTGCAGCCAATAGCGCCGGAACCGATGGCAATGGTGATGATCTCCGGGCTTACGTTCGGATAGAGCGGCAGCATCGGCGCCACTATTGCGGTCGCCCCCATCATCGCGCCGACGAAAAAGCTCGCCAGCAGCAGCGCGAGGAACGGGTGAAACTTCAGTTTTACGATGGTTAAAACAATCAACACAATGCTGACAAGCAGCGTTACCACAACCCAGACCGGCGATCCCATATCTCACCTCACCCTTATGTCATCTGTGGGTATTGGACGAAAAAACGGCGTGAGCTGACAAACGATAAAAATTGCCGTTCAGGTGAGCCAGATTGGATCAACTGAGTGACTGAACTCAAAAAAGCGCACTTATTTCGCTGTTGGTTCACATAAATTCATGCCTGGGCGGTATGCTGGGCGCAGAAATACCGTGTGAGAATTGTGATGACCGATGCGAATGAAGTCAGAAACCGGCTGCTAAATGGCTGGCAACTGTCAAAAATGTACACTTTTGAAGTGGCTGCCCGGCATGAATCCTTTGCGCTGGCGGCGGCGGAACTGTCGCTCAGCCCCAGCGCGGTGAGCCACCGCATTAACCTGCTGGAAGAGGAGCTGGGCATTCAGCTGTTTGTCCGCTCGCACCGTAAAGTTGAGCTAACGCTGGAAGGAAAGCGCGTTTACTGGACCCTAAAATCATCCCTCGACACCCTGAATCAGGAGATCCTGGATATTAAAAACCAGGCGCTGTCCGGTACGCTGACGGTGTATTCCCGGCCGTCAATCGCCCAGTGCTGGCTCGTCCCCATGCTGGGGGATTTTACCCGCCGTTATCCGTCGATATCTCTCACCATTCTCACCGGCAATGAGTACGTCAATATGCAGCGAACCGGCATCGATCTGGCCATCTATTTCGACGATACGCCGCCAAACTACCTTTCTCATCATTTCTTGATGGACGAGGAGATTTTGCCCGTCTGCTCGCCCGCATATGCCCGCGAGCATGCGCTGTTGAAAAACCCCGATAACCTCAGCCACTGCACGTTACTGCACGACCGTCAGGCCTGGAGTAATGATTCCGGTACGGATGAGTGGCTCAGCTGGGCGCAGCATTTTGCGATGAATATGCCGTCATCATCGGGTATTGGCTTCGATCGTTCCGATTTAGCGATAGTGGCAGCCATGAATCATGTGGGCGTGGCGATGGGGAGAAAGCGGCTGGTGCAAAAGCGCCTTGAGCGGGGCGAGCTTATCGCCCCGTTTGGCAACAAGACCCTCAAATGCCATCAGCACTATTACATCTCAACGCTTCCCGGCCGTCAGTGGCCGAAAATTGACGCCTTTATTGGCTGGCTAAGAGAACTGGCAGGCTGAAGAATTATTACGCTTTGACGCTACACCAAATACAAAAAAGCGTGCTAAATACAGGTAATGCTTTTGATTTATCCAGGGTAAGCCGTGTTAAAGCCTCTTATTGCGACCGCGTTACTTCTCTCTTCCGGCTGGGCGATAGCCGCCGAGCCGCCGCTGACGGCTGCGCTTTATGCACAAAAGCTGGGTGTGGGTATGGACGTGGACTGGGCGCGCACCGAGCGCGGGATACGGGAATTCGACCCGCTGGTGGTACGCGACTTTCGCGCGAAAGGCATCAGCCATGTGCGTATTCGCGTGGCCGATGAGCCGACCGAAGCACGGCTGATCCACCTGCGTAAGCTGGTGGAAGCCTGCGAGCAGTACGGCGTGATCCCGATTATCGCGTATCAGGCGGACAGCTATAAAAACGATCCGAAAGCCGATAACGAAAAAGAGGTTACCGACTGGTGGATTGCCGTGGCGCACTATTTCGGCAAACGTTCGCCGCTGCTGGGCTTTGACCTGATTTATGAGCCTGCGGACAAGCTCAACCACAACGCAGCCTCGCTCAACCGGGTGTATGAGAAAACCATTAAGGTCATCCACAGCATTGATGCGGACCGGATGATCTTCATCGCTCCCCGCCTGCGTGCGGCCCCCGAAGATCTCCCCAGCCTCAAGCTGCCTGCGCACAGCCAAAACTTCCTGCTGGCGGAGTGGCATATCTTTCCGTGGGGGCCGCTGAAAAATAACGGCAAATACCCGTGGACCTCCGGTACGGCGGCGGAGAAAGCGGTGATTCACAATCGCATCGCGACGGCGCTGCGCTGGCAACAAAAAACCGGACACGTCAGCTGGGTCGGGGGCTGGGGCGTGGGGGAGTCAAACCGCTTTACACCCACCGCGTCGCAAATGGCCTTTGCCACGTTTATGGCCTGCGAGCTGCAAAAGGCGAAAATACCCTACGCGATTAACGCCGATTTCCAGTTTTATGACGGAGAGGAGGGGGCCTGGCGGCCAGCGCCAGAGCCGCTGCTGGAGGCGATGATTGCCCCGGCGTGTGAAAAGCCCGGCGAGAAGCCGGGCCATCATGCGGTTAAACAGGCTGCTCGTGGTGGGGAACACGCGACGCCAGCGGCAGCCAGCACAGCAAAATCAGCAGCCCCATCAGCGTCATCAGTAAACCCAAACTAGCCTGCCCGGTTTGCGGCATCATGGCGGAGAGCCAGGCCAGCGCGCCGGAACCGATGTTTTGCAAACCGCCCACCAGCGCACCCGCCGTACCCGCGAGGAACGGGAACGGCTCCATGGCGCCGCTGGTGGCAAGCGGGAACAGCATCCCCGCGCCGAAGAAGAACAGCGCCGCCGGGATCAGCAGCGTCCAGACGGTCATTACGCCAAACAGACCCGGGATCCACATCATCAGGCCAGCCAGCAGGCAGCTGATTACAGACTGCCACATCAGCGTTGAGAAGCGTTTGTTCTGACGTCCGGCGAACCAGGCTCCAAAGAACGCCGCCGGGATCGGCAGGATAAACAGAATACTCACCACCATGCTGCTCAGGCCAAGCCCTGCTCCCAGCAGCACGCCGGAGCAAGCTTCGAACACCGCAATGCCCGCCAGACCGCCGATCAGCATCAGCAGGTAACAGGTAAAAGCCCCGTTGCCGAACAGCGTTTTGTAGCTGGCGAGAAGCTTCGTGCGCGGTGCGTCCTGGGGACGGGTTTCCGGCATCCAGCGCGCCATACTGAAGGTGACAATCACGCACAGCACCAGCAGGAAGGCATAGCAGGCGCGCCAGGACCACATTGTGTCCAGCAGGCCGCCAATCAGTGGTGCCAGCAGCGGGCTGACCAGAATACCCATATTCAACAGGCTGTTGGCATGGCGGAGTTGCGTGCCCTGATACATATCGCGCGGTAAGGTACGCGCCATCACCCCACCGACGCCCGTGCCTACCCCCTGCAGCGCGCTGGCGGCAATTAGTACGGTCAGGCTATGGGTGGTAATAGCAATCACCGTCGCGACCATGAAAATGCACATGCCGGTCAGAATGACCGGACGGCGGCCAATGCGGTCGGATAATGGCCCGTAGAACAGCTGCGAAACGCCATAGGTCAGCAGGTAGGCGGCCATCACGCTTTGTACCGCGCCCTCGCGGACGTTGAGTTCCTTTGCCATGTCGGCAATCGCCGGAATGTAGATGGTTTGCGCCATCTGACCGACGGCCACCAGTAACACCAGCATCAACAATAAGTTAACGTTCCTTTGTTTTTTCATGTCGCTGAATACTTTTGCCAAAAGAGAAAAATGAAGAATAAGTGACTACGCATTCCCATAAATGCGCGAGGAATCTACCACAATGAGATGACAAATTAAGCATTGTCATGATGAATGAAGAAGAGGATTAAGGCAGGTTTTGTAAACAAGAACGGCAACTAATGTTGCCAGTGAATTACGCCAGACGCAGCAGGATCGCACCGGCTGCAATACCCAACGCGGCAGCGATACGCAGACCGGCAACCTTTTCTTTTAAAAGCACAAATGCGATCAGCGCACCGAAGAGTATGGAGGTTTCACGCAGCGCAGCGACAACCGCCAGCGGAGCCTGTGTCATCGCCCATAAGGCCAGGCCATACGAGCCCATGGTTCCAACCCCGCCGAGCAACCCCTTTTTCCAGTGCAAACGCAGGTAGCTGGAAGCTTCGCGGCGTCGCGCCACCATTGCCCAGCACAGCAGGCAGAAGCCGTTCATAAAGAAGGTCCACAGCGTATAGCCCAGCGCGGTATCCGATAAACGTACGCCCGTTCCGTCCACCAGCGTATAGCCGGCGATAAAGCAGGCGTTCAGCAGTGCCAGCCAGATCCCTTTGCGGGACTGCAATCGGCCATTTATCGCCATCGCGAGGATCGACAGACAGATCACCCCGATGCCCGCCCAGGCGAGCCAGGAGAGGCTATCCCCGAGCACCAGCACGCTGATCAGCGCCACCAGCAGTGGGGCTGTTCCGCGCATCAGCGGATAGGTCTGGCTCATGTCTGAGACCTGATACGTCTTCGCCACCAGTACCGTGTACACCACCTGCAGCGCGCAAGAGACCACTAAAAATGGCCAGCTGGCTACGGAGGGTTGAGGAGAAAATGGCAATAAAACCAGTGCAATGAGCGTGGCGGAGCCGCTAACGCTGATCGCCGAGTAAAGCTTATCCGTTCCGGCTTTGACAATGGCGTTCCAGCTGGCGTGCAGCAGTGCGGCGAACAGCAAAATACAGAAAACGGAGAGGGTCATGGCGTCTTTGGCGGTGAATTGTCACTCAACTGTAACATTCACGACCTGATGTCGCCAGCCAGCTACACCGCGCAAAAGAGACGATGGGTAACCCGTGGCTCGTCTGACACCAGCCTGAAGCCTGCGCGACGGTAGAAGCCGCAGGCCGTATCGGGTGCATGGGTATTGAGGAAATCAAACCAGATGCTGGCATCGGCCATCACCACCGTTAACAGCTGTTTACCAATGCCCAGACCGCGGCACTTCTCGCTGACATAAAGATGGCGAATACGTCCGGCACGCGGCTGCTGGCTGAACGGATCGCGGTTAAGGCCGCAGACGCCCACCAGCTTGCCGTTTAAAAAGGCACCCAGCAGCTTTTCACCCGGCGCGTTAAAGCGGTTTTCACCACGCTGCCAGTTCTCTTCCAGCCTGCGCAGCATATTGAAATTCGCCGCGATGCTTTCGGCTTTCAGCGCGATATACCCGGGTTCTTCCGGCGTGATGGGTTCAATTAACAGACGCGACATAGCATTCCCTCGTTATTAAAGAGGGGCGGTTGCCCGCCCCTCTCAGGTGCGACTTGAACCTGAATCACCGAAGGTATTTCAGGACAGCATCAAGCAGTTGCAGAACAGCAACAATGAGTTTGAGGATAAGTATCACCATATCCACTACGCTCATACGCGTCTCCTTTTGGTAAAAAGGAGCACGATGCTGGCGTACCTTTCCGCCGCCTGTTGCCAGCACCTCGATTGACGTAACACAGTGTGCTCACTTCAGAGGGTTAAGGCACTGACGGCACCACCCGTTTCAGCCAGGACTTCGTTGCGCCGGTAGAACTGCGGCCCCCTCGCTCACTGCGAACATCCTCAGTATAGATAAATACTGTATGCATGAACAGTATTTTGTGGACAAAATTCGAAACCCATTCCATACTCAAAAACGTCAAAATCCGTGCCGGAATTGCGCGTTCGTCTTCGATCGCATATACTTCGTGCGTTGACGTAACACAGTGTGTTCTGCGGCAACCAACCGCAAAACCCTGAAAAAACCTCGCTCCGGCGGGGTTTTTTGTTTTCTGCTTTCTGTACCGAACGGGATGTTTGTTGACTTATTGGCAACGACTGCTATTGTTGCCATAATGGCAACGGACGCGGCAGGCATGCAGTATGCATTTAATCTCGATGAAGGCAATTTTGGATGCGGTTATCCAGTTTCCGCAGCACAGGGAAGAACTCCTCGTTTTGGGACGCACTCTTGAAAAGAGTCATTGCCCAACACCTGCTGCGTTAAAAAAACTATTTCCGACGCTGGATAACTTCAAGTATCTGGATAAGCATTATGTTATTGATATTGCGAACAACAATCTTAGGGTAGTGGCTCTCATATTCTTTGAAAGCCAAAAGTTTTATGTGCGCCATGTTTTTACTCATAAGGAATATGACCGTTTTACGGAAAAACATCGCACTAAGGGGAAGAAATGATGATCGTCGCTGATGCAATGAAAGCTACGCATGCCCTTGTTGAGGCCGTTCCTCTATTGGGAGAGCAGCCGAGCGAGAAAGATTATAACGATGCACTGGAGTTGGTTGAGTATCTGCTTATTAACGAACCTAATAGCCCATTGCTGGATATCGTGTGCGCCAGAATCAGCCGTTACGAAGCCAATCGGCCAAAGATCGTCGCGTTACGCAAGGAGATGGAACTCGTGCCTGTCGGTATCGCGGTTTTAAGAACCTTGATGGATCAGTATAAACTGACAACATCTGATTTTCAGGATGAAATTGGTAGTAAATCAATGGTTTCAAGGGTTCTGAATGGTCAGCGACAGCTTACTCTGAACCATATTAAAAAGCTGGCGTCCAGATTTGGTGTTTCACCAGCACTATTTATTGAATAAGGCAAAACGGCTTTTTTGCTTTCATCACCCAACAAACGAAATGTGATCCCTGACGCATTTTTGCGCAGATGAAAATATTTCCATTGTCACGCCCGAAAACCTGTGTTTGTATAAATTCAATCAATGATTCCAAACACAGGTCCCCCATGACTGCATCCATGAACACCGCGACCCTACTAAAAACTGCGCAACCAGCCGCAGTGGTCGTCGTGCGTGTGGTGGTGGTCGTCGGCAATGCGCCGTAGGGACTGGATCAACACACGAATCCAAAACCCCGCCGGCGCAAACCGGGCGGGGTTTTTCGTTTAGGACCCCTCCCCGGAAAGTCGGCCCATAAAAGGACTGGAGCATGGCAAGTTCGGGCACAACATCCACCAAGACGCGTTTTACGGGCGCGCAGTTGATTGTTCATTTACTGGAACGACAGGGCATTACCACGGTTGCGGGTATTCCGGGCGGTACGGTGCTGCCGCTGTATGACGCGTTAAGCCAAAGCACGAAGATCCGCCACGTGCTGGCGCGTCATGAGCAGGGAGCGGGTTTTATCGCTCAGGGCATGGCGCGTACGCAGGGTAAACCGGCAGTCTGTATGGCCTGTAGCGGTCCGGGGGCGACCAACCTGGTAACCGCCATCGCCGACGCGCGTCTCGACTCCATTCCGCTGATTTGCATTACCGGCCAGGTGCCGTCCTCAATGATCGGTACCGATGCGTTTCAGGAAGTGGATACCTACGGTATCTCTATCCCCATCACCAAACATAACTATTTAGTTCGCGATATTGCCGAGCTTCCTCAGGTTATCAGCGATGCGTTCCGCATTGCGCAATCCGGTCGTCCAGGCCCGGTGTGGATAGACATTCCTAAGGATGTCCAGACCGCAGAAATTGAGATCGACGTCCTGCCGGAGCCGGGCGAGCGGGCACCCGCGCCAGAATTCAGCGCTGAGAGCGTGCGCGATGCCGCGGCCATGATCAACGCCGCTAAGCGTCCGGTGCTCTATCTGGGCGGCGGGGCAATCAATGCCGCAGATGAAATCCGTCAGTTCGCTGAAAAAGCCAACCTGCCTACCACCATGACCCTGATGGCGCTCGGTATGCTGCCTAAAGCGCATCCGCTGTCATTAGGAATGCTGGGCATGCACGGCGCGCGCAGTACTAACTACATCCTGCAAGAGGCGGATTTGCTGATTGTGATGGGCGCGCGTTTTGATGACCGGGCGATTGGTAAAACCGAGCAGTTCTGCCCGAACGCAAAAATCATTCACGTGGATATCGACCGCGCTGAGCTGGGTAAAATCAAACAACCGCACGTGGCGATTCAGGGGGACGTGGCCGACGTGCTGGCACAGCTGATCCCGCAAACGGACGCAACTGACCGCGCCGACTGGCGTCAGATGGTGGCGGATCTGCAACGCGAGTTCCCGGGCGCGATCCCAACCGAAGGCGACCCGCTGAGCCACTACGGGCTGATTAACGCCGTGGCCGCCTGCGTGGACGACAGCGCGATTATTACCACCGACGTTGGGCAGCACCAGATGTGGACCGCCCAGGCCTATCCGCTGAACCGTCCGCGTCAGTGGCTGACCTCCGGTGGCCTGGGAACCATGGGCTTTGGTCTGCCTGCGGCAGTTGGTGCGGCGCTGGCGAACCCGGACCGCAAGGTGATCTGCTTCTCCGGTGACGGCAGCCTGATGATGAACATTCAGGAGATGGCCACCGCGGCCGAAAATCAGTTAGACGTTAAAATCATCCTGATGAACAACGAGGCGCTGGGGCTGGTACACCAACAGCAGAGCCTGTTCTACAAGCAGGGGGTGTTTGCGGCGACCTATCCGGGGATGATTAACTTTATGCAAATTGCCGCCGGTTTTGGCCTGCATACCTGCGATCTGAACGCAGAAGAGGACGCCCACGCAGCGCTGCAGGCGGCGATCTCTCGTCCGGGCCCGGCGCTGATCCACGTCCGTATCGACCCTGAACAAAAAGTGTATCCGATGGTGCCGCCGGGTGCGGCAAATACTGAGATGGTGGGGGAATAAGCCATGCAGAAACAACATGAAAACGTCATTCTGGAACTCACCGTCCGCAACCACCCTGGCGTCATGACCCACGTCTGCGGGCTGTTTGCCCGTCGCGCGTTTAACGTCGAAGGCATTCTCTGTCTGCCGATTCAGGGCAGCGAGCACAGCCGCATCTGGCTACTGGTCAATGACGATCAGCGTCTGGAGCAGATGATGGCCCAGATCGACAAGCTGGAAGACGTCACCAGAGTGGCGCGCAACCAGTCCGATCCCACCATGTTTAACAAAATTGCGGTGTTCTTCGAATAGATCGCTTAAGGTAAGCGTCTTTCGCTCTTGTAGGCCGGATAAGCGCAGCGCCATCCGGCGTTTTCAGACCGCAGGAACAGACATGACCACCATCGCTCTCATCGACGACCACCTTATCGTTCGCTCCGGCTTTGCCCAGCTTCTAAACCTCGAACCGGATTTTCAGGTGGTAGCAGAGTTCGGCTCGGGGCGCGAGGCGCTGGCAGGCCTGCCGGGGCGTGGCGTACAGGTCTGTATCTGTGACATCTCAATGCCGGATCTCTCCGGGCTGGAGCTGCTAAGTCAGTTACCGAAAGGGATGGCGATTATCATGCTCTCGGTTCATGACAGCCCGGCGCTGGTGGAGCAGGCGCTCAATGCCGGTGCGCGTGGGTTTCTGTCAAAACGCTGTAGCCCGGATGAGCTGATCGCCGCTGTGCGCACCGTCTCGACGGGCGGCTGCTACCTGACGCCGGATATCGCCCTCAAGCTGGCGGCCGGACGTCAGGATCCGCTTACCCGGCGTGAGCGTCAGGTGGCAGAAAAACTCGCTCAGGGGATGGCGGTGAAAGAGATTGCCGCCGAACTGGGTTTGTCGCCCAAAACCGTGCACGTTCACCGCGCTAACCTGATGGAAAAACTCGGCGTCAGCAACGACGTCGAGCTGGCGCGCTGTATGTTCGATAGCTGGCAATGAACCCGTTGATTTCGCGGCTGATCGCCGTTGTTGCCAGCTTTTTTATCTTCTCTGCCGCCTGGTTCTGCCTGTGGAGCATCAGCCTGCACCTGGTGGAACGCCCGGAGCTGGCGGTGCTGCTGTTTCCCTTTGGCCTGCGTCTGGGGCTGATGTTGCAATGCCCGCGCGGCTACTGGCCGGTTTTGTTGGGCGCAGAGTGGCTGATGCTGATCTGGTTGTCGCAGGAGGTCGCCCTCGCGCATCTGCCCTTATTGATGACCGGAAGCCTGCTCACGCTCCTCCCGGTTGCGTTGATTTCCCGCTATCGTCACCAGCGCGACTGGCGCACGCTGCTGCGCCAGGGGGCGGCGCTGATTGCCGCCGCGCTGCTGCAATCCCTGCCGTGGGTAGGCGAAAAGGAGATGCTTAATGCCTTGCTGCTGACCCTGACCGGCGGCCTGACGCTGGCACCCACCTGTCTGGTTTTCTGGCACTATCTCACCAGCACTGTCTGGCAGCCGCTCGGGCCATCGCTGGTCTCCCAGCCGGTTAACTGGCGCGCCCGGCATCTCATCTGGTATCTGCTGCTGTTTGTGGTGAGCCTGTGGCTGCAGCTTGGCCTGCCTGCTGAGCTTTCCCGTTTTACCCCGTTTTGTCTGGCGCTGCCGATCATTGCTCTCGCTTGGCATTACGGCTGGCAGGGGGCGTTGATCGCCACGCTGATGAACGCCATCGCGCTGATTGCCAGCCAGACCTGGCACGATCACCCGGTCGATTTACTGCTCTCTCTGCTGGCGCAGAGCCTGACCGGGCTGCTGCTCGGGGCAGGTATTCAGCGCCTGCGTGAGCTGAACCAGTCCCTGCAAACCGAACTGTCGCGCAATCGCCGCCTGGCAGAACGCCTGCTGGAGACCGAAGAGAGCGTGCGCCAGGAGGTGGCGCGCGAACTGCATGACGACATCGGCCAGACCATTACCGCCATTCGCACCCAGGCGGGCATTGTTCAGCGCCTGGCGGCGGATAACGCCGGAGTGAAGCAGGGCGGGGCGCATATCGAACAGCTCTCTCTTGGCGTGTACGATTCGGTGCGTCGCCTGCTGGGCAGGCTCCGTCCGCGCCAGCTGGACGATCTCTCTCTTGAACAGGCGGTGCGCTCCCTGATGCGCGAGATGGAGCTGGAAAGCCGCGGAATTGTCAGCCATCTCGACTGGCGCATTGATGAATCACTGCTGAGTGAAGGCCAGCGCGTCACGCTGTTCCGCGTCTGTCAGGAAGGGCTGAACAATATCGTCAAACACGCCAACGCCAGCGCGGTGACGCTGCAGGGCTGGCAGCAGGATGAAAGCCTCAGGCTGGTGATGGAGGACGACGGCTGCGGCCTGCCGCCGGGCTCCGGGCAGCAGGGCTTTGGCCTGGCGGGCATGCGCGAGCGCGTGAAGGCGCTGGGCGGCACGCTGAATATCTCCTGCACCCACGGGACGCGCGTCAGCGTCAGCCTGCCGCTAAGGAGCCATCATGTTTAAAACCCCCGCAAACGCCGCGCCGATAGGCAACAAAGCGGAGATCGACGCCCGCTACCGCTACTGGCGTCGTCATATCCTGATCACTATCTGGCTCGGCTACGCGTTGTTCTACTTTACCCGCAAAAGTTTCAACGCCGCCGCGCCGGAAATCCTTGCCAGCGGCGTGATGACGCGCACCGATATCGGCCTGCTGGCGACGCTGTTCTACATCACCTACGGCCTGTCGAAGTTCTTCTCCGGCATCGTCAGCGACCGCTCCAATGCCCGCTACTTTATGGGCTTTGGGCTAATCGCAACTGGAGTGGTGAATATTCTGTTTGGCTTTTCCACCTCGCTCTGGGCGTTTGCCCTGCTGTGGGCGCTGAACGCCTTTTTCCAGGGCTGGGGCGCGCCGGTCTGCGCCCGCCTGCTCACGGCGTGGTACTCGCGCAACGAGCGCGGCGGCTGGTGGGCCATCTGGAACACCGCGCATAACGTCGGTGGCGCGCTGATCCCAATGGTGGTGGGCGCAGCGGCGCTGCACTACGGCTGGCGCGCGGGGATGATGATTGCCGGTGGTCTGGCGATCCTGGCCGGGTTGTTCCTCTGCTGGCGGCTGCGCGACAGGCCACAAACCGTGGGGCTGCCCGCGGTGGGCGACTGGCGGCACGATGAAATGGAAGTGGCGCAACAGCTTGAGGGGGCGGGGCTGACGCGCAAAGAGATCCTCACCAAATACGTGCTGTTAAACCCGTATATCTGGCTGCTGTCGCTTTGCTACGTGCTGGTCTACGTGGTGCGCGCGGCCATCAACGACTGGGGTAACCTGTACATGTCCGAGACGCTGGGGGTGGACCTGGTGACCGCCAACTCGGCGGTGACGATGTTCGAGCTGGGCGGGTTTATCGGTGCGCTGGTGGCGGGCTGGGGCTCGGATAAGCTCTTCAACGGCAACCGTGGCCCAATGAACCTCATCTTTGCGGCAGGAATTTTACTCTCCGTCGGTTCGCTGTGGTTGATGCCATTCGCCAGCTACGTGATGCAGGCGGCGTGCTTCTTTACCATCGGCTTCTTCGTGTTTGGCCCGCAGATGCTGATCGGCATGGCGGCGGCAGAATGCTCGCATAAAGAGGCGGCGGGTGCGGCGACGGGCTTCGTCGGGCTGTTCGCCTACCTGGGCGCGTCCCTCTCCGGCTGGCCGCTGGCGCGGGTGATCGACATCTGGCACTGGAGCGGTTTCTTTGCCGTGATCGCCATCGCGGCGGGGATATCGGCCCTGCTGCTGCTGCCGTTTTTGCATGCGCAGGCGCCGCGTGAAGCCAGTGTGATGTGATGCGCCTCACCTTTTCACCCCGAGTGGCGCAAAACTAAGAAATTTTCCCGGTTTTACCTGGACGCTGTCTCAGGCATCTCTCCTGGCTGATTTTTACAATGCCTGCCATTCGCAGGTAAAAATCAGCTCAGGAGCAAACCATGCTGGCCTTCCTTAATCAGGTGCGCAAGCCGACCCTGGATCTGCCGCTCGACGTGCGGCGCAAAATGTGGTTCAAACCGTTCATGCAGTCCTATCTGGTGGTCTTTATCGGCTACCTGACCATGTACCTGATCCGCAAAAACTTTAACATCGCGCAGAACGACATGATCTCCACCTACGGGCTGAGCATGACGCAGCTGGGGATGATTGGCCTGGGCTTCTCCATCACCTACGGCGTGGGCAAAACCGTTGTCTCGTACTATGCAGACGGCAAAAACACCAAGCAATTCCTGCCGTTTATGCTGATCCTCTCCGCCATCTGTATGCTCGGCTTCAGCGCCAGCATGGGCGCGGGCTCCGTCAGCCTGTTCCTGATGATCGCCTTCTACGCCCTGAGCGGTTTCTTCCAGAGTACCGGTGGGTCGTGCAGCTACTCCACCATTACCAAATGGACCCCGCGCCGTAAGCGTGGTTCATACCTTGGTATGTGGAACATCTCCCACAACCTCGGCGGGGCGGGTGCAGCAGGCGTGGCGCTGTTCGGTGCTAACTACCTGTTTGACGGTCACGTCATCGGCATGTTTATCTTCCCGTCGATTATCGCCCTGATTGTCGGCTTTATCGGTCTGCGTTTCGGCAGTGACTCTCCGGAATCTTACGGCCTCGGCAAAGCCGAAGAGCTGTTCGGCGAGGCGATCAGCGAAGAGGACAAAGAGACCGAAGAGAACGAGATGACAAAATGGCAGATCTTTGTTGAGTACGTGCTGAAAAACAAAGTGATCTGGCTGCTCTGCTTCTCCAACATTTTCCTGTACGTGGTGCGCATCGGTATTGACCAGTGGTCGACCGTGTATGCCTTCCAGGAGCTGAAGCTATCAAAAGAAGTCGCGATTCAGGGCTTCACCCTGTTTGAGGTGGGTGCGCTGGTCGGTACGCTGCTGTGGGGCTGGCTCTCTGACCTCGCCAACGGTCGTCGTGCGCTGGTGGCCTGCGTCGCGCTGGCGCTGATTATCGCTACCCTGGGCGTCTACCAGCACGCCAGCAACCAGTACGTTTACCTGGCGTCTCTGTTTGCGCTCGGCTTTCTGGTGTTTGGTCCGCAGCTGTTGATCGGCGTAGCGGCGGTAGGTTTTGTACCGAAAAAAGCGATCGGCGCCGCCGATGGTATTAAAGGCACCTTCGCTTACCTGATCGGCGACAGCTTCGCCAAGCTGGGTCTGGGGATGATTGCCGACGGCACGCCGATTTTCGGCCTCACCGGCTGGGCAGGCACCTTTGCGGCGCTGGATGCCGCCGCCATCGGCTGTATCGTCCTGATGGCGATGGTTGCGGTGCTCGAAGAACGTAAAATTCGCCGTGAAAATCGTGTGCAGAAATTAAAAGCAGCCTGAGTGTGCAGGTGACTTCTTTGCCCGGTGTGTGATGCCGGGCTTTTTTGTTTTAAATTCCAGTTTTTACCCCGCTTTACACACTCGCCCCTCTCCTTGCTCTACAGTTTTTTTGCTGCCGCCTTTCGCGCAGCCTTATTCCTTTTGCTATGGGAGAGCTTGCATGTTGACCCGACGATTATCCTGCCTGGCGCTGTTGATGGCGCTGGCAACCCCCGCAATGGCTACGGATGCGCCCACCTACGGCGAGAAGCTGGAAGGTTTCGACTACGGCTGGCCGGTAAAACACTTTACGTTTACCTCCCAGGAACAGTCTCTGGATATGGCTTATCTGGACGTGAAGCCGGAAAAACCCAATGGCCGCACCGTGGTGCTGATGCACGGCAAAAACTTCTGCGCCGGTACCTGGGACGGCACTATCCGTGCGCTCTCAGCCAGCGGTTATCGGGTGATCGCTCCCGACCAGATTGGCTTTTGTAAATCCACCAAACCGGAGCACTATCAGTACACCTTTCAGCAGCTGGCTGATAACACCCACGCCTTGCTGAAAACGCTCGGCGTCGATCGCGTGACGGTTATCGGCCACTCGACCGGCGGCATGCTGGCGACCCGTTACGCGCTGATGTGGCCGCAGCAGGTGGAGCAGCTAGTGATGGTCAACCCAATTGGTCTGGAAGACTGGAAAGCGCGCGGCGTGCCGCATATTACGGTCGACCAGTGGTACCAGCGCGAGCTGAAGGTCAGCGCCGACGGCATTCGTCAGTATGAGAAAAATACCTACTACGCCGGAGAGTGGAAGCCGGAGTACGAGCGTTGGGTCACCATGCTCGCCGGGCTGAACAACGGGCCGGGAAAAGAACGTGTGGCCTGGAACTCGGCGCTGCTCTACGACATGATTTACACCCAGCCGGTGATCTACGAATTTAGTGAACTAAAGATGCCGGTATTATTGATGATCGGCACGAAGGACAACACCGCCATCGGGAAAGATCTCGCCCCGCCTGAGATCCGCAAAACGCTCGGCAACTATGCGGTGCTGGGGAAGGAGACGGCGAAACGCATCCCGCACGCGACGCTGGTCGAGTTCAACGATATGGGGCACGCGCCGCAGATGCAGGATCCTGCACGCTTCCACGAGGCACTGCTGAAAGGGCTTCAGGCGCGCTGACAGGTTTCCAGCAACAACCCGCGCAGCCACATCTGCGCGGGGTTACGGTGTGTTCTTGCGTGCCAGGCCATGCACTTGGTGAAACCCGGCACCGGAACCGGTGTGTCGCAGACAAACATTCCCGTCTGGTTTTCCGCTATCCGTGACGGTACCACGGCGATCATATCGCTTATCGCCAGTACATCCGGCAGTACCAGGAAGTTGCTCACCGATAACCCCACGTGCCGCGTCCGGCCCATTTTTTCCAGCGCGCCATCCGTCACGCCGCGAAAACTGTCACCCTCATAAGAGACCAGCACGTGCTCAAGGGCGCAAAAGCGCGCCAGAGAGAGCGGTTTGCCCGCGTCCGGGTGGTCGGCACGCATCATGCAAACGTACCGTTCATCATAAAGCGCCCGGCTGTGCAGGTCGTCTGGCGTGGTGTGGGGCGTGATCAGCGCCACGTCAACGTTCCCGCGTTCAAGCTGGTTCATCATGCGCTCGGAATCGACAGGTATAACCCGCACGCGTATTGCCGGTGCCCGCACCTTCAGTGCCGCGATAAACGGCACCGCGATCGCGCGGAGCGCGTAATCGGTGGCAGCAAGCGTGAAGGTGAGGGTGGCCTGCAGTGGGTCAAACGCCACCGGCTGCAGCAGGAGGTCGATATCTGCCAGGATGCGCTTCACCGGCGCGGCCAGCTCTTCCGCACGCGTCGTGGGTACGATACCGTGGGGCGCACGGATAAACAGCGGGTCGTCGAAGTAATCCCGCAGGCGGTTCAGCATGCCGCTGACCGCCGGCTGGGTCAGGGCCAGACGCGCCGCCGCGCGGGTGACGCTGCGTTCATCCAGCAGGGCGTCGAGCGTTTTCAGCAGGTTAAGATCCAGCGTGCGCAGATCCGTTTTCATGACGATGTTCTACCTTTTTTCAGTTCACTATTATGGCCGTGCCCGCTGTCGATACCCTGCGTTTCCCGCTATGATGAGCGGCTATTCAAAGGAGAACGCATGGTCTGGATAATGCTGGCAACGCTTGCCGTGGTGTTTGTGGTTGGGTTTCGTGTACTGACCTCGGATTCCCGCCGCGCCATCAAACGCTTGAGCGAACGGCTGGGTATCACCCCGATGCCGGTAGAATCGATGATCGATCAGTTCGGTAAAACGCCCGGCAATGAGTTTATCCGCTATCTTGAACGCCCGGACGAGGCGCATCTGCAAAACGCTGCCCAGGTGCTGCTCATCTGGCAGGTCTGTATCGTCGACGGTAGCGAAGAGAATCTCCACACCTGGCACCGCATGTTGCGTAAAGCCCGTCTGGCCGCGCCGATCACCGATGCGCAAATTCGTCTGGCCCTTGGCTTTATGCGCGAGATGGAGCCGGACCCGCAGGAGTTGAACGCTTTCCAGCTGCGTTACAACCAGCTTTTTCTGCCGGAAGAGGGTGTGTTTTACCTGCACTGATATCACGAACCGTGATGATGAGTATAAGGCATCATCATTAGATTTATACCACTCACGGGCGCACCATCACCTCATCCACTCACGATGAGGTGAACCATGAAACAATCCGCCATTATCTGGCCAGACGATTACCTGCCAGGCACCACCGATAACTTTGCATCCAACGAAATCATTGTCGCCGGGCTGAGCGCAAAAGAGATTTGGGCGCAGCTTAACGACTCTACCCTGTGGCCGAACTACTACAGCAACGCCGAAGATATTCGTTTTCACGACGGCAGCGGTCCGGAACTGAGCGCCAACGCCCGCTTCCGCTTCACGACCTTTGGCTTTCCGGTTGAGGCGCAGGTGACGGAGTATGTTCCGCCGGTCGATGGCGAGGCGGCGCGTATCGCCTGGCACGGCTGGGTGGAAGGGGAGGAGAGCGCGCGTCTGGATGTGATCCACGCCTGGCTGTTTGAAGACTTACCGGGTAACCGCGTCCGTATTTTGACTCAGGAGTCGCAGAAAGGCGTTCCGGCACAGGAATTAGCACGTACCCTACCGAACCCGATGATCAACGGGCATCAGGAGTGGATCGTCGGGCTGGCGAAGGCGGCGATGCAAGAAAAGTTGTCGAAACGTTAAATTCGTCACACTTTTGATGATAAACTGCGCGACTTTCCCGCACGTTTTTATCTCAGGTGACACCATGACAGAACATATCCAGCCCACGACCAGACCGCAGACCAAAGAGGTTTCTCGCCCCAACTGGTCGGCGGTTTTTTCCGTGGCGTTCTGCGTCGCCTGTCTTATTACCGTGGAGTTTTTACCGGTCAGCCTGCTGACGCCGATGGCGCAGGATCTGGGCATTTCCGAAGGCGTGGCAGGGCAGTCTGTTACCGTGACCGCGTTTGTGGCGATGTTTGCCAGCCTGTTTATCACGCAGGTTATTGGCGCGATTGATCGCCGCAAAGTGGTCATTCTCTTCAGCGTGCTCCTGACGCTCTCCTGTCTGCTGGTCTCTTTCGCGGAGAGCTTCACCCTGCTGCTGCTCGGCCGCGCCTGTCTGGGTCTGGGGTTGGGCGGTTTCTGGGCAATGTCCGCCTCGCTCACCATGCGTCTGGTGCCGGCACGCACCGTGCCGAAAGCCCTCTCCGTTATCTTTGGCGCGGTCTCCATCGCGTTGGTGATTGCCGCGCCGCTGGGGAGTTTCCTTGGCGGAATCATCGGCTGGCGTAACGTCTTTAACGCCGCAGCGGTGATGGGTTTTCTCTGCATTCTGTGGGTGTGGAAAGCGCTGCCGTCCCTGCCGGGAGAAGCGGCGCACCACAAACAGAACATGTTCAGTCTGCTTAAGCGCCCCGGCGTGCTGGCGGGGATGACCGCCATCTTCATGGCCTTTGCCGGGCAGTTTGCCTTCTTTACCTATATCCGCCCGGTCTTTATGACCATGGCGGGCTTTGACGTGGATGGCCTGACGCTGGTGCTGCTCAGCTTCGGTATCGCCAGCTTTGTCGGCACCTCGCTGTCGTCTCAGTTCCTGAAGCGCTCTTTGAAAGTGGCGCTTGCTGGCGCCCCGCTGGTACTGGCTGTCAGTGCCGTCGTGCTCATTCTGTGGGGCAGCGACAAATGGGTTGCCTCGGCGATTGCGATTATCTGGGGCTTTGCCTTTGCGCTGGTGCCGGTGGGCTGGTCGACGTGGATCACCCGCTCGCTTGCCGATCAGGCTGAAAAAGCCGGGTCGATTCAGGTGGCGGTGATCCAGCTGGCGAACACCTGCGGCGCGGCGGTGGGCGGCGTGGCGCTCGACCACCTGGGGCTGACGTCGCCGCTGGTCATCTCCGGCACGCTGATGCTGCTGACCGCGCTGCTGGTGGCTGGGAAAGTGAAGGCGAAGTAATGCTTTTCTCCCTCTCCCGTGGGAGAGGGCTGGGGTGAGGGCAACAGGCTACTCCGGGGCTTTCACCCGTTTTCTCGAATCCATCGAAATCAACACCACCGACGACACGATCAGCAGCGTGCCCAGCCAGTCCGGCAGCGTAAACGCCACGCCCAGTAAAATCACCGACAGTAACGCGCTGCTCAGCGGCTCGGCGCAGCTCAGAATGCTCGCTTTCGGCCCGCCGATCATCTGCGCGCCTTTCAGGTACAGGCTGAAGGTCAGCGCCGTGCCGATCACCACCAGGTAGAAAAACGCCAGCAGCAGGCTGCCGTCAATAACAAACGCGGTGCCGCGTCCGGCGTAGAACGGCGTCAGCGTTAAGCCGGCGATCAACATACTCCAGCCGACAATCGGCAAGGTGCCGTAACGGGCGATCAGGGTTGACGGATACGTAGTGTAAAACGCCGCGGCAAAGGCCGAGGCAATGCCAAAGAACAAAGCCGCAGGCGAGATGGAGAGTGAAGTGGGGTCGCCGTGGGTGACCAGCAAAAATGTCCCCACCAGTGAGGTCAGGATCGCGGAAAGCACAAACAGACCCGGCCGCTTTTTCCGCGCCAGCGCAAACCACGCCACGATAATCGTCGGAGACAGAAACTGCAGCACGGTGGCCGTAGCCGCGTTGGATTTCTCGATTGTCACCAGGAAGGTGAGCTGCACTGTGAGCGCGCCAGCCAGGGAGAAAAACAGCAGGCTGAGGGCGTCTTTGCGATGTTTGATGACCGAGAAAATTTTGTCGCCGTGAACGAAGGAAAGCGTCAGCAGGATCAGGCCGGTAAACAGCAGGCGAACCATGGTCAGATACGGTGACGAGATCTGGCTTTTCTCCATGATGTACTGCGCGCAAACCCCTGAGCTGCCCCATAAAACGGCGGCGATCAGGACGTTCAGCATCCCTTTACGTGTGGAACCCATGTTCTCCCCTGCGATGTTGGTTTTTTTGTAGCATAACATGGGATCTTGCCGGGTGGCGCTACGCTTACCCGGCCTACAAAACCTTGTAGGCCCGTGCAAGCGCAGCGCCGCCGGGCGAAACAAACGATGCTCTACTAGAACCACGCCTCCCACATCGCGCCGACGTTGAAGTCGTCCAGCGTTTCGTCTTTGGTATTGTTCACGCGGGCGGTACGTTCGTTATCCACTTTGCCGCCGGTGACGTAGAAGCGCAGCATCGGACGGAACTCCGGCCCCATGGCGATAGACATGTTCTGCGACAGGGTCAGCTTCCAGCCCTTGTTGTCGCCGCCGTTGTCGTAATCCACATGCTGCCAGCCTGCTTCCAGCCAGGTGGAGTGAACGTCGTTCCACCAGTGCATCGGACGTACAATGGCGTTGTAGTTCTTACGGTTATCGGTCTTATCACGGCTGTTGTCGTAGTCGTGGAAGGCGAGGATGTACTCCACCTGCGTGGCCTGGGTGAATTTGTACAGCCCTTCGAAGCTGGCATAGACCGTGGTCAGATCCTCGGTTTTATTGAACACGCTGTTGTCCGCGTTATCAGAGTAACGGGCAATCACCTTGTTCACGCCGCTGTCGTTGGTGTGGCTCAGCACCACGCCACCCTGCCAGGCATTCAGACGCTCATCGCTCTCCACCGCTTTTGAATCAAAGCCGTAGTTGGCGTACAGCTCCAGATCCAGCGGACCAACCTTCATGCCGTGGATTTTAGAGGTGGCCGCGTAGTTACCTTTGTCGCCCGTGCCGGACCCGCCGGTACAGGTGATGCGTGACGGGTTGGCTTCATCTTCCATGACTTCCGGGCTACAGGATTCCACCGCCGCCACCGCGGCCACGTCAAACTGCACGCCGCCGATGTCGAAGTTCTTCACCCCGGCGCCCTGGCCGTCGTGGTTCATCCAGAAGTAATCGTTGATGCCCTGCTGCGGACGCTGGTGGAAGTCACGACCAGCCCAGAAGTAGGCGTTCGGGTTGGAGGCCATAATGTTGGTCACCCCCGCGTAGGCTTTTTTCAGGTTAACTTCATCGCCCCAGTGGTCGATCATCACGTTGATGTCCCAGATGGCGCCGTTGTCACCCTTGAAGGCCTTGGAGAGCTGGAATTCACCGCCGTTGCCTTCGTTACCCAGACGACCGATGGCAGATGCCCCGTTATAGGAACCGTCCACCGCCACGTATTTCTGGTCAGCGGCCTGGAAGTGCGCGCCGTAACGGGCATAACCGGTAAATTTAATGCCGAACGGAATAGCCATATCCGGGGATTGCGCCGCGCTTTGCGGCTCCGTCACCACGTCGGCTTTTTTCGCGACCGCGGCATCCATTTTGGCCTGACGCTCCGCGAGGGCTTTATCCACCGCTTTTGCCACAATGGCGTCGATTTGTTCCTGGGTAAATTCCTGTGCGAGTACAGAAATTGGGCAAAGCGCGGCGATAACCGCCATGGTTAATGGAAGTTTTTTTAGGGTAGTCATGGTTATCTCAATATAGTTTAATTTTATTCAGACAATAACCATCCCGCTCCGATCTGACAGAGTATGTCGCTATCATCAGAACAAGTGGATTTCTATTTAAGGTACAGAGGTATTACTCGTTATTTCGCCATAGATTATCTCTGATATAAATGAATAATTTCTTCGGATAATTCACGCGCCAGTAATGAATTCATTAAATGATCTTGCGCGTGCACCATAATTAACGTCATCGGCTGACGGGCTTCACCTGCATCCTGCTCAATGAGTTTGGTCTGCATCTTGTGCGCCTGGCGCGCGTAGCCATCGGCTTCGCGCAGCAGGCTTTTGGCTTCGTCAATGTTGCCCTGCCGCGCAGCGTGCAGTGCTTCAAAGCACAGGCTGCGCGACTGACCCGCATTGACGATGATTTCCATCACGGCTTCTTCTAAGGCAATCATCGTCTTTCTCTCTATTTCTCGAAACTATTATTTAAAGAGGTGGCAGCAAACCACTCTCCGCTCTTTTTAATGGTGCGCTGTTGCGTAGTTAAATCGAGCTGAATAAAGCCATAGCGGTTTTTATACGCATTACACCACGACCAGTTATCAATAAACGTCCACATATGGTAACCAAGACAGTGACACCCTTCGCTAATACCTTTATGCAGCCAGGCTAAATGTCCGGAAATAAAATCGATACGGTATTGATCGTTGATTTGGCCATTTTCAATAAAACGCTGCTCATTTTCGACACCCATTCCGTTTTCAGAAATAAAACAGCGTGGGTTGCCGTAATTGTCGCGCAGATTAACCAGAATATCGTAAATACCCGGCTCGTAAATTTCCCAGCCGCGGTACGGGTTCATCTTGCGGCCCGGCATCTCGTAGTTATCAAAGAACCACTCCGGCATAAACGGCGCCTGCGGGTTCACCGCGCTGTCGCGACACTTCACGCGACGCGGCTGGTAATAGTTAATGCCGAGCAGGTCGATTTTCCCTTCCGCGATCAGGAAACTGTCCTCCGGTTTACAGGCGGGCAGCTGGTCGTAAGATTTCAGCAGCGCCACCAGATCGGCCGGGTATTCGCCGCGCAGAACCGGGTCCAGAAAGCTGCGGTTGAACATTAGATCCGCAATGTGCGCCGCCTTCACGTCCGCCGGGTTTTGCGAGCGCGGGTAGGACGGCGTCAGGTTGAGCACGATGCCGATCTCACCTGCGTAATGTCCGGCGCGGTAGGCCTGGACAGCCTTCGCGTGGGCCAGCACGGTGTGATACGCCACGGTGGCCGCCCGACGGAAATCCACCACGTTGGGGTAGTGGAAATCGTACAGATAACCGCCCTCAACCGGGACAATCGGCTCGTTGAAGGTAAACCAGTGCAGCACGCGGTCGCCAAACAGGTCGAAGCAAATCTGCGCATAGCGGGCGTAAGCGTCCACCACCTCCCGGTTTTCCCAGCCGCCAATCTCCTGCATCGCCATCGGCATGTCGAAATGGAACAGGGTGATAAACGGCGTAATGCCCTGCTCGATCAGCTCATCAATGACCTGGTTATAAAATTCGACCGCCTTTGGATTCACTTCACCGATACCGTCGGGGATCAGGCGCGCCCAGCTTATAGAAGTGCGAAAGCTGTTGTGGTTCAGCTGCTTTAACAGCTGAATGTCCGTTTTCCAGTGCTGATAAAACGTGGAGGTATGCTGCGGCCCCACGCCGTTGTGAAAACGGTTCGGCTCGCGGGCAAACCAGTAATCCCATGTGGTTTCACCCTCTCGTGTCCCTTCGGTCTGGAGAGCAGAGCTTGCGCTGCCCCACCAGAAATTATCGGGAAATGTATATTTCATGACGCTTCCTCTTTGACTTAATTGCTTGCGGTCTCAGCGGTACCGACGGTTGCCTGAGCTTTCTGCTCTTCGTTTTTCATCAACGTACGCTCGTAAGCACGCAGGAACGGCAGGTACATCAGCGCTGACATCACCATACAGATGAGACACATCACCACCGGGCTCAGCGCCCAGTTGGCAGCCCATGAGGCGCCAATTGGTGCGGGCGTGGTCCACGGCGTTAACGATACCACCTGTGCCAGCCAGCCCAGTTTGGTTGCCGCGTACGCCAGGCACGCATTCACCAGCGGAACACACACGAACGGGATAAACAGCATCGGGTTCATGATAATGGGGGCGCCGAACAGGATCGGTTCGTTGATGTTAAAGAAGCTTGGCACAACGCCCATTTTGCCGATGGTGCGTAAGTGCGTTACCCGGCTACGCAGCAGCAGGAAGGCCAGCGGCAGTGTGGAGCCTACGCCGCCAATCAGCAGGTAGTGATCCCAGAAGCCCTGCAGGTAGACGTGCGGCAGCGCCGCACCGGCCGCCAGAGCCGCCTGGTTTGCCGACAGGTTCGCCATCCAGAACGGGTTCATGATGCCGGTGACAATCAGCGAGCCGTGGATACCGGCGAACCAGAAGATCTGGCACAGCAGCACGGAGAGCAGAATGGCAGGCAGCGAGTCAGACGCAGAGACCAGCGGTTCCAGCAGGTGCATAATCGCCTGCGGGATGATCATGCCGGTCTGCGCCTCGATAAACAGGTTCAGCGGATGCAGGGTGCCAATCACCACCATCACCGGGATCAGGATCTCAAACGAACGCGCCACGCCGGTCGGGACTTCCTTCGGCAGACGAATGGTCACGTTGTTCTGCTTCAGCCACGCATAGACGCGGGTGGCGTAGATGGCGGTGATCAGCGCAGTGAAAATCCCCTGACCAGACAGGTACTGGGTGGAGATCTTACCGTCCGCATACGGCGCGGCGACCAGCAGGAAGGCCATAAAGGCCAGCAGGCCGGACATCACCGGGTCGAGATTAAACTGACGCCCCAGGCTCGCCCCGATCCCCACCGAGATGAAGAAGGTCATCACGCCCATGCTGAGGTTAAATGGCAGCATCAGCTGTTCGCGATAAGTCTGGGAGAAATCCAGCCAGCCGCGGGCAAAGCTGTTGGTGGTATCCGCCGAGAACGGCGGGAAGATGAACACCAGCATAAACGAGCCGATGATCATAAACGGCAGCGCGGCAGTAAAGCCGTCGCGGATGGCAATCACATACTTTTGCTGGCCGAGCTTCGCGGCCAGCGGGGTAATTGACTGCTCAATCACCGCGACCATGGATTGATATAACGAACTCATGTGAACACCTTTTAGTGTGCCGCTTCGATGAGCGACAGAGCATAGTCCAGTACTTTATCGCCACGCTGCATGCCGTAGTCCATCATATCGATGGGCTGGACCGGAATGCCTTTTGTGGCCGCCTTGTCTGAGAGTGTCTGTAACATGTATTTCACTTGCGGTCCGAGAAGCACCACCTGATATTGCGGAAACTGCGTATCAAATTCGGAAACGCCGTACGCATCAATTTTTACCGCCAAACCGCGTTCTTTCGCCACATCGACCATTTTGCTGACCAGCAGGCTGGTGGACATCCCGGCAGAGCAGCAGAGCATAATCTTGAACATCGACAACCATCCTCAAAATGTAAATAGATATTGCGGTAATGATTGGATATCAGATGGAAACCGGTTTCCATTTATAAAAGACAGAAGTGTGACAACCATCAAGATCCCTTATATATGAGGCTAATTAACCCGATGTGCGTCACATAATTTGGCTGTTTTGACATCATTTTGAGTGGAAACGGAAAATCGGTTTCCATGGAAAACGGAAACGGATATACTCCTTACTGGCTATAATGTGAGCCGTAGCGGTAATGGAATTTGCAGGCGCGAGGTAAGCCTGTCAGGGGAAAAAGATGTCGACAATCAATGATGTATCACGTCTTGCCGGGGTGTCGAAAGCCACGGTATCGCGAGTGTTGAGTGGGTCGCGTGGCGTAAAGGAAGCCAGCCGTCAGGCCGTTCTGAAAGCGGTAGATGAACTGAACTACCGGCCCAATGTGATTGCGCAGTCGCTGCTGAGCCAGTCGACGGGGTGTATCGGGGTGATTTGCGCGCAGGAGAATATTAACCAGACGACCGGTTATCTGTACGCGCTGGAAAAACAGCTCAGCCAGCATCAAAAACACCTGCTGCTGCGCTTCGCCCATAGCAAAGCGGACGTGCTGCACGCCCTGGAAGAGCTCTCCTGTGGGCTTTGCGATGACATTCTGGTGATTGGCGCGCGTTTTCCACTGGATATCGACATGGATAACGTCATCCTGGTTGACTGTATGGGCTCAGAAAATCCCAACAGCATCCAGTTCGATCACGCCTTCGCCGCCGAAACCGCCTGTAACTACCTTACCAGCCAGGGACGCCGCCAGATTGCCCTGATCCATCCGCACGGTAGCGGCTTTGCCGATCAGGTGCTGCTGGGCTACAAACATGCGCTGGAAAAAAATTTCCTGCCCTTCAACCGCAACCTCGTGTTTATGGACGCGACCTCCTCGTCCGTGGCGCTGCAGGAGCTGCTGAATAACGCCAGCACGCTGAATTTCAACGCATTACTGGTTGCGGACGAGCAGGAAGCGCAGCGGGTGATCCCGCAGTTGCAGGCGTTTAATAAATCGGTGCCGGAGGACATCATGGTCTTCAGCCTTGCTGGATCGCTGCATCTGCCAGGCATTCCGGTGATCCCGGCCATTGAGTATTCCATGGATGCCATGGCGGCGCGCATCGTGAGCTGGTTGACGGAAAAAACACAGATGCTCGGGTCGTACGTGCTGCGCGGGGATTTGATCATTCCGGATGTGCGTAAGCGTTAAAAATGTTGTGCAGGCCGGGTAAGGCGCAGCCGCCACCCGGCGAGAAGCACGTTTCCAGCCCTCAATAATCCTCCATACAATCCACTCGCCGCATATCCGCTTTATTCAATCCCACCCCCCAGCGACTGCCACAGGGTGATGCGGTTTTCCAGGTCGGTTTGCTGCAGCGATATCAGTGATTCCTGCGCCGACCACAGCGACCGCTGCGCGGTCAGTACCGTCAGATAATCCCCGGCACCTGCCTGATAGCTGCGGGTCGCCACATCCAGCGTTTTTTGCTCGGCCGCAACGTATTCACGCTGGGCATCAAGCTGCTCGCTGAGCGTTTCACGGCGTGCCAGCGCATCGGCCACGTCTTTAAACGCGCTCTGGATGGTTTTCTCGTAGGTGGCGATCAATCCCTTCTTCTCCGCTTCCGCGTAGCGCAGCTGGGCCAGATTGTTACCGCCGCTGAACAGCGGCAGGGTGATGGACGGTGCGAATGACCACACCTTCATCCCGTGGCTGAAGAGGGACGAAAGCGAATCGCTGCCGACGCCCGCACTGGCGGTCAGTGAAATGGTGGGGAAGAAGTTGGCGCGCGCGGCACCGATATTGGCGTTGGCGCTCAGCAGGTTGTGTTCCGCCTCCTTAATATCCGGGCGACGCAGCAGCGCGCTGGAACTGACACCCGCCGGGATCAGCGTGATGGCGTTATCGCTCAGGCTCTCCAGCGTACCCGGCAGCAGAGTGTCCGGCACCGTGTCACCCGCCAGCAGATTAAGGGCGTTTTTGTCCTGCATTACCTGCGTTTGATAGCTCGCCACGCTGGCTCGCGCCTGCTGGTAAACCGCCATCGCCTCGCTAACGTCCGTAGCCGCCGCCACGCCGACCTGCTGCTGACGCTTCACTATCCTGAGCGAGCTGGCGGCGCTCTCCATCGTCGATTTTGCCAGCGCCAGGTTGCTGTTATCGGCCGCCAGGGTCACCCAGTCGGTGGTCAGTTCGCTGACCATCGTCAGGCGCGTGTTCTGCGCGGTAAATTCACTGGCAAGCCAGGTTTCACGTGCTGCGCGCGACAGGCTCTGGTTGCGGCCAAACAGATCCAGCTCGAAGCTGGAGACCGTGCCGTTGGCCTCATCGCTGGTCGCGACACCGCTTGCCAGCGTGCGGCTGCGGGTGTGGCTCAGCTCCGCGTCCACCGTCGGGAACAGGGACGATCGCGTTTCGCCGTACTGGGCGCGCGCGGCGTCAATATCGGCAATCGCTTTTTGCAGGTCGCGGTTGCTGTTGAGCGCCATCGTCACTACGCCTTTCAGGCGCGCATCGTTCATCACCTGTTGCCACTGGCTCACCACGGCGGTGGCTTCGCCGTGCGCACCCGGCAACGTCGCCGGAACGGGCGCAGCCGGGCGCTGATACGTGGGATCTAAAGAGACGCAGCCCGCGCTCATCAGCGCTAACACGAAAACAGATAAACGAAACATTATGACCTCCGGTTGCTGTGTTTACCGGAGAACAGACGTTTCACCAGTACAAAGAATAACGGAACGAAGAAGATCGCCAGCAGCGTGGCGGCCAGCGTCCCACCAATAATGCCGGTACCGATCGCCACCCGGCTGTTGGCCCCTGCACCAGTGGCAATCGCCAGCGGCGTCACGCCTGCAATAAACGCCAGCGAGGTCATGATGATGGGGCGCAGACGCGTCTGGGCAGCACGCAGCGCCGCACGTGTCAGGGAGTAGCCTTCGGCGACTTTCGCCTCGGCAAATTCAACAATCAGAATGGCGTTCTTCGACGACAGGCCGATGGTGGTCAGCAGTGCCACCTGGAAGTAGACATCATTGTTCAGGCCGCGCAGGGAGGCGGCAATCGCCGCGCCCAGCACCCCAAGCGGGATCACCAGGATGACGGAAATCGGTACCGACCAGCTCTCATACAGCGCCGCCAGACACAGGAACACCACCAGGATCGAGAGGGCATACAGGCTCATGGCCTGGCCGCTCGCCAGTTTTTCCTGTAAGGACAACCCGCTCCACGCCCAGGTGCTGCCGGACGGCAAATTATTCGCCAGCTGCTCCATTTTGCTCATCGCCGTACCGGAACTGGCGCCACTGGCGTTCTCGCCCTGAATTTCATACGCCGCCGAGCCGTTGTAGCGCACCAGGCTTTCCGGGCCATACTCCCAGCGGGTGGTGGCAAAGGCGGAGAACGGGGTCATGGTGCTGTCGCTACCGCGTACATACCATTTGTTGAGATCGGACGGCACGGCGCGATAGTCGCTGTCGCCCTGGATATAGACCTTCTTCACGCGGCCGCGATCGATAAAATCATTCACGTAGGTGCCGCCCCATGCGCTGGAGAGGGTGTCGGTGACGTCGCTCAGGGAGAGCCCCAGCGACACGGCTTTATTGTTGTCGATATCCACCTGAAGCTGCGGCATCTGCGGCAGATCGTTGGCGCGAACCGCGTGCAGGGAGGCATCCTGATTCGCCTCGCCAATCAGCTGGTTACGCAGCTTGAGCAGCGTGTCGCGGTCGGTGCCGCCGCTCGCCATCAGCTCAAAGGTAAAGCCATTGCTCTGGCCCAGGCCGTCCACCGCCGGTGGCGTCATGGCAAAGATGGTCGCATCGCGGATGGTGCTCAGCTCCTGCGTGGCGCGCAGGGCAATGGCCTGAGCGGTGTTTTCATCCCCCTTACGTTCGGACCAGTTTTTCAGGGAGACAAACGCCATCCCGGCGTTCTGGCCGCTGCCGCTAAAGCTGAAGCCCTCAATGGTGAAGATAACGTTGGTGTTGGCTTTCTCTTTGGTGAGGAACCATTCGCGCACCTGGCGGCTGACTTCGGCAGTACGGACCGTCGTCGCGCCTGCTGGCAGGGTGTACTGCACCATGATTTCGCCCTGGTCTTCCGTCGGCAGGAAGCTGCCCGGCAGTTTCAGCATCGCGAACCCCATCGCGCCGCAGAGCAGAGCGTAGATGACCAGCATGCCGCCGGAGCGGCGCAGGGCGCGCAGCACCTTGTTCTGATAGCCATGCTCGGTCTTGCTGTAGAAGCGGTTAAACGCGCCGAAAAAGCCCTTCTTATGTGGGGCGGTGTGGCTCAGAATCGAGCCGCACAGCGCAGGCGTCAGGGTTAATGCCACCACCACGGAAAGGAGCATCGCCGAGATAATGGTGACCGAGAACTGACGGTAAATCACCCCGGTGGAGCCGCCAAAGAAGGCCATCGGCAGGAACACCGCAGAGAGCACCAGGGCAATCGCTACCAGCGCACCGGAAATTTCGCCCATCGATTTTTCCGTGGCTTCCCGGGCGGGCAGCCCTTCGTCGCGCATAATACGTTCGACGTTTTCCACCACCACGATGGCATCATCCACCAGCAGCCCTATCGCCAGCACCATCGCAAACAGGGTCAGGGTGTTGATGGAGTAGCCGAACAGCGCCAGTACGCCAAAGGTGCCCAGCAGAACCACCGGAACGGCCAGCGCCGGGATCAGCGTGGCGCGGATGTTTTGCAGGAACAGGTACATCACCACGACCACGAGGATAATGGCTTCGAACAGAGTCTGAATGACATCCTCAACGGAGATTTTGATGAACTCGGTGCTGTCTTTCGGGTAGGCCACGTCGTAGCCTTCCGGCATCGACTTTTTGAACTCGGCGATTTTCTCTTTCACCGCCGTGGCGGTATTGAGCGCGTTAGCGCCCGGTGAAAGCATCACCGCCATCCCCGCGGCCGGGTGGCCGTTCAGCTTCGCGGTGGAGGTGTAATCTTCGCTGCCCATCTCCACGCGTGCAACATCGCTGATGTGTACCACCGCGCCGTTAGACTGGCTCTTGACGATGATATTTTTGAACTGATCCACCGTCTGCAGACGCGACTGGGCGCGTACGGTAGCGGTCAGCTGCTGGGCGTTCGACGAGGGCAGCGCGCCGATTTTACCGGCGGAAACCTGCACGTTCTGCGCTTCAATCGCGCTCTGTACATCTGAAGGCATCAGCGAGTAGGACGCCAGCTTCGCCGGGTCGAGCCAGATACGCATCGCGTATTCCGCACCAAACACCTGCAGACTCCCGACGCCATCTACGCGCGCCAGCGGATCCTGCATATTACTGACCAGCCAGTCGGCGATATCCGAGCTGCTGGCGGTGTCGGTTTTGTCGTACACCCCCATGATCAGCAGGAAGTTGCTCTGCGATTTCTCGACGGTGATCCCGGACTGCTGTACTTCAGTCGGCAGGCGTGATTCCGCCTGCTGGACTTTGTTCTGCACCTGGACCTGCGCGGTGTCCGGGTCGGTCCCCTGTTCAAAGGTGACGGTAATGCTCACCGAACCGTCCGAACTGCTGGTGGAGGTGAAGTAGAGCAGGTTATCCAGCCCGGTGAGCTGCTGCTCGATCACCTGCGTCACGCTGTTTTCCAGCGTCTGCGCGGAGGCACCGGTGTAGGTGGCCGAGATCTTGATCGACGGCGGGGCGACGTCCGGGTACTGCGCAACCGGCAGCGTGCGGATCGCCAGTATCCCGGCGAGCATGATGAGGATGGCGATCACCCAGGCAAAGACCGGGCGACGCACGAAGAAACGGGAAAACATCAGGCATTTCCTCCGCTGGATTTCATCTCTTCGGCCTTCACCTGTTGGCCGGCGGTGACTTTGTCAGTGCCTTCCACAATCAGCCTGTCGCCCGCCTTCAGACCGCTCAGCACCAGCCATTTATCGCCGTAGGTGTCACCCGTTTCCAGCTGGCGTTGCTCCACCTTGTTGCTGGCGTTCACCACCAGCGCAGTGGCTTTGCCTTTGGCATCACGGGTAATGCCCTGCTGAGGGGCCAGGATCGCGTCATTCATGATGCCCTCGTCCACGCTGGCGCGGACAAACATTCCCGGCAAAAGCTGATGCTGTGGGTTCGGGAAGACGGCGCGCAGGGTGACCGAGCCGGTCGATTCATCCACCGCCACTTCGGTCAGCGCCAGACGACCCTTTTCGCTGTAGGTGCTGCCGTCTTCTAGCTGCAACGTGACGCTGAGCGTATCGCTGTTCGAGGCGAGGGTTTGTTTGCGTAATCGCAGCAGATCGGCACTCGAACGCGTTAAATCGACATACATGGTGTCCAGCCCGCGAATGGTGGCCAGCGCGGTGTCCTGCTGAGCGGTCACCAGCGCGCCGGGCGTGACGGAGGAGATGCCGATGCGTCCGGCAATCGGCGCGGTGACGGTAGTCCAGTTGAGATTAATGCGCGCGCTCTCCTGCGCGGCTTTCTTTGACTCGACGCTGGCCTTGTCCTGCGCGCAGGTGGATTTCGCGTCTTCTGCGTCCTGGCGCGACACGCCGTCGTCTTTCACCAGCTGCGCATAGCGCCGGGCTTTCTGGCAGTCGGCCTGTACCAGCGCTTGCGCCTGTTTCAGCGCCGCGGCGGCTTCATCAAACGCGGCGCGGTAGCTGGAGGGATCGATCTGATACAGCGCTTGTCCGGCTTTCACGGTATCGCCTTCGGTGAACAGCCGCTTCTGAATAATGCCGCCCACCTGTGGGCGAACTTCGGCGCTCATTGCGGCGGTGGTACGCCCGGTCAGTTCACTGACGACGGACACCGGCTGGCTCATGAGTGTGACAATCCCCACTTCCGGAAGAGGACGTTGGGGAGCAGATGTTTGCGCATTATCACACCCTGTCAGGAGGAGTAATGCGGCGATGGAGGTTGTTATCTTTTTCATCATCTTTTTCCAGGGTGAACGATGCCCGCCCTGTTAATGGCTTAACAAGGAGGAGGGCGTTTTAAAGGCACAGCGATACCGTATCTCTGGCAGAACCAGAAATGGTAAACCGGGAAATTACCTGTTCCCGTTAATTATTCACATGCGATTACTTCGCAGTGAAAAGCATATTTAAAATATTCTGATAAATCGGCTCTAATTGTTCTGACGGCACGTTTAAAGGCGTAAGCCGACGGTAAATTGTGCCTTCGATCATCACGGCGGTAATCTCCACGCAGCAGCGAATATGTTCATCACTTAAATGAGGAAACTGCTTTTTCAGGTGCGCACAGGCGTTGCTAAACATGCGGGCCTCGGCTGCGGTTAACATGGCGGCCACCTGCGGATTACGCGTCGCCTCGGCGGACATTTCGAGCATCAGCGCATCGTCGTCTTCGTTAATCGTCTGACGCCAGGCGAGCGCCTGCGGCATGCCTTCCACCACCGTTTTGTCCTGCATTCCCTCGATACGGGAATCGATAATACGGCGGATCATCTCTTCAATAATCGCGTCTTTGTTACTGAAATAACGGTAAATTTGCCCGACGCTGAGTTTCGCCTCGCTGGCGATTTGCGACATACTGGCCGCATGAAATCCACTGGCGCGAAAGCAGCGGCGCGCGGCGGTGATGATCTCGTCCTGACGTTGTTTCTGCCGTTCTTCCAGTTTTGTGCTCATCGTCGATTACCGGGTAAAAGTGAGAATGATCGTTCTCATTATACGTTTTGGGTGCGTATTGGAAAGGCTTTTTTTATTTACATATTGAATGAATATTTCAGGATTTAAAAAATGGAGGAAATAAGGAGTTTTTATGAAGGTTAACCTGTGAGATATTCAGATTGCGTGGAAAATAAGGAGAAAAATATGCACCTGAGCATAACAGAAAAAGTCACACCCGCAGAAAAAGAAGAGTTATTTGTGGGATTAAGAGCTTACAACGCCCAGTTTTTAGATATGACGAACTTTAGTGGTGATATTGGCGTTTACATGCGAGACGAAAAGGGCGTCATGCTGGGTGGATTAATCGGCGTGCGAAAAGGTGAATGGCTGAATATTGATTATCTCTGGGTGAGCGATACCGTACGGGGAACCGGCGTGGGCAGCCAGCTTATCAAAACGGCGGAAGAAGAAGCCAGACGTAAAGGGTGTACACATGCCCTGGTCGACACGGTCAGCTTCCAGGCGCGTCCGTTTTATGAAAAACAGGGGTACCAGCTGCAGATGTCTTTGCAGGATTACCCGTACCCAGGCATGCAGCGTCATTATCTGACGAAAGCGCTTTAGGCCCGGCAAGCATCGAGATTCATCGCCCGGTGGCGCTACGCTTACCGGGCCTACACATCCTCCGTCAGGTAGGCCGGGTAAGCTCAGCGTCACCCGGCAATAGACCGCATATAACCTATCCTTCTTATTGATTCCTTTTCGGTTTTTATTTCACCGCCTCGTTGCCGATATAGTCACTGAAACGTTCATCAAAAGGATAGGTCTTGTGAAACTTCGATTGGGTGCTCTGGTTCTCGCGGGTCTGCTGCTGGCAGGATGCGATCAAAGTGGCAGCGATGCCAAACACATTAAAGTCGGCGTAATCAACGGCGCGGAGCAGGATGTGGCTGAAGTCGCCAAAAAAGTGGCAAAAGAGAAATACGGTCTGGATGTGGAGCTGGTCGGGTTTAGCGGTTCGCTGCTGCCCAACGATGCCACCAACCAGGGAGAACTGGATGCTAACGTCTTCCAGCATCGTCCGTTCCTTGCAGAAGATAACAAGGCGCATAACTACAAACTGGTTGCCGTAGCGAATACCTTCGTCTTCCCGATGGCCGGTTATTCCCGCAAAATCAAATCCGTGTCTGACCTGAAAGACGGGGCGACCATTGCCATCCCTAATGACCCCACCAACCTCGGTCGCGCGCTGCTCCTGCTGCAAAAAGAGAAACTGATTACCCTGAAACCGGACGTCGGCCTGCTGCCAACCGCGCTGGATATCACCGCTAACCCGAAAAAACTGAACATTATGGAGCTGGAAGGGGCGCAACTGCCGCGGGTGCTGGATGACCCGAAAGTGGATGTTGCCATCATCAGCACCACCTATATCCAGCAAACCGGGCTTTCCCCGGTGCATGACAGCGTCTTTATCGAAGATAAAAACTCGCCGTACGTGAACATCGTGGTGACGCGCGAAGACAATAAAGACGCAGAGAACGTAAAGGAATTTATCCAGTCCTATCAGTCACCGGAGGTAGCGAAGGCGGCGGAGACCATTTTTAACGGCGGAGCGGTGCCGGGCTGGTAATGCCCACGGAATTTACACCGTCACGCTGGCATCTATCCGGCTTTCCGGCCAGAGGAAACCCTGGCCAAACCGTGCTCCTGAGACGCAGGCTCGCTGTAAGTCCTGCGCGGTTTCAATGCCTTCGACGACAACAGCCCGGGCAATCTTCTCTCTGACGAAGTGAACCAGTGCGTCAAAGCGGGCGGGAGAGCTCAGCTCTGAGCGGTCCAGCTTGATGCCATCTACCGGCAGAGCAAGACGCGCATAGTCGTCTGCCAGTTCCTGAGTCAGATCATCCAGCCAGATTTTCCAGCCCGCCGCCTTAAGCTGAAGCAGGGCGTGATGGATGCCGCGTTGCTCTGCGGCACTCATGCGGGTCACGGTTAACGGATCCTGAATTTCTATCGTTAAACGCTGCTGGTGACGTAGCGCAAGCAACAGGTCTATGGCTTTCGCATCAAGCAGCTGGTCTGCCGGGAGATTAAGCCAGTACTGGCCTTTGTCCGGCATCTGCAGCAGCGTATTGGCCTGCCAGAAAAAAATTTGCAGCGCGCTACGGGTGGGCAGTGAAGCGAAGAGTGCGTCAAGATTCACGTTGTGGATCTCCACCAGAACCTCATGCGCCACCGCCTGGCCGGAATGCAAATCGACTAAAGGCTGAAACCGCAATCCGGTGATGGCATGCAGCAGGGGAGAGGGAAGCACGGTGTACATGACAAGACCTGCAGAAAAAAAGGTTCCCGCGGACACGGGAACAAAGGCAAACGACACACGGTCGGGAAGTTAATTCAGGATCCAGCGAATGCTCTGATAGAACGAGGGGCCCCGCACGGCCTTCAGCTTATTCATGGCATTGTTTTTGTAGAAATAAACCAGCCTGACGTTGCAGCCGAGCTGACGGGCAATTTGCTTGGTTTTCAGGTTACATGAGTAGCCCCGCAGCACGCTCGCTTCCTCGTTGGAGAGCCTTGCAGGGCGCTGCCGCGTCGTAATGCTCACGTTGTAATGGTTTAACGCTTTTGGCGTCTGGCTCATCAGGATTTGCCACATCGCCTTGATATCCCCCAGCGACACGCGCTTATTGATGACCCCATCCACATGCTTAAATTTCAGAAAACCGACGGATAACGAATAGATATAGATCCTCGCCGCTGGCTGTTTTTCTTTAATGCGCAGAATATCTTCATTGGGCGTAATCATAAAACTGCCGATATTCAGTGGATCATAAATGACGATGTCCCAGGTTCGTTCGCTGAGGAGAAAATCTTCAATATTGCTGAACCCATGGAAAATAACATCCCGATGCGCGTCAGGTTCACGGTTGCCAAGATATTGCAGGCCAATCATTGTGAACTCACAACTATCAATAACGGCCACATGTATTGTTTCTTTCATGGTCATTCTCCTTTAGTTGGGCACCCGGTCCGTGTAAGAGAAACAGTAATTTGAATCGTGCGGTCACCCATGCCTTTGTCGCGAGACATGGCATAAAATGTATGCCAGGAGAATGTATTGCGTAAAGCCAATCCTTTTTATTATCGAAAGATAAAATTCAAAAAATATTTTAAGGTGAGATCTAATATTTTTAATCTTCTTATAATATTAGAGATAGATTTTTATCCTGAGAAATGGCGTTTGTTAAGGTTTGATATGGATAAAACGCTCTTTTTATGGGGTTTTTAGGCGGGGTTTTAGCACGTTTTGGGTGTTGATTCGCCACTTATATTGCTTCGCCAGGAATTTTAGCCACCCGGGCGTTAAAATCCTGGTGGGAATAAGTTGTGAGCATGGGCTTATTACACTACTATCAGTCTCCTTTTATCGTGTTAATAATGAAATAATATGATTTTTTCTGAATTCACTCTCAGGATTATTGTGTTTTATCGGGTCAATATTCTGCAGGAGATGATAAGCGATGCGCTGCGTAAATTACTGCCTGAATATTCTCTGCAAATATCAATAGTGGAATCAACAGAACAGCTCTTTGATGCCATTAGCGACGGTCAGGTCGATATTGTTATGGCCGAGTTCAGTTATCTGTTTAACCATAAATCGTGGAGCGTACAGACCAGTAACCGGCTCAATATGTTATGTCATACGCACCACGTTAAGCGTGTACTTTTTGTGCCTGAATTACAGTACGGATTATTAAAAAGGGTGCTGGAGATGAAATACGAGCTGACCCTTTCCCTGCAGGACGAGCCCGGCGAGCTGAAAAGAGAATTACAGGCGCTGCTCAGAGCAGAAGAGGCCAGGCCGCGTGTCTCATCGTATCTGAAGGGAATGATGCGCGCCGGCGCGCGCTCGCGTTCGGTGCTTTCTGCCCGGGAGTGGGAGGTGCTGCATCTTCTGGTGGAAGGCTACACCGTGACCGAAATTGCCCAGCTGCGAAGCCGCTCGGCCAGTACCATCGCCACCCAAAAGCACAATGCGATGAAAAAACTCAACCTCACCAACCACAGCGAACTCATCAAATACCTGCAGATGGCGGGCCGGATCGGGAGTTAAGCGTCGATTCGCCGGAACGACAGCGTCCCGGCAGATGCGCATCAGGGGTAGATAATATTCAGCGTCGCCGTCGTATTGAGTTTGCCCTGACTGACCTTCGCCGGTGCCCAGACATAATAGGACGCCGCCATGGGCAGGGTGAACGTCTTGCTCAGTGCCCCGCCCGCCGCCACGTTGAACAGCAGCGTGGCATTTCCGCGGCTGGTGGTAGAGGTCGAGAAGACGACCGGCTGTTGCGGGTTATTCCGCTGAATCAGCCGCAGCCCCACGCCCTGTGCGGCACCGCTGCTGGTGTCGACCAGTACGGAACTGTCGGTCGACAGCAGCTGCGTGCTGGAGAGGAACATCTCAATCGCCCGGTCAGACGTCCCGTTTGTCCCCAGATTCTGACAGCTCATATTGAGCGTAAAGGGCGTCAGCCCTGGCTGGGCAGAGGCGCTCAACTGTGGGATACCCAGCGTAGGTAAATGAACCGTCAGCCCCGCGTTGTCGAAAGAGCAGGTGGTCAGCTTCGGCGCATATTTGATGGTCATCGGCTGGCCAAACATATCCCGGTTATCGTATGGCCACTTAAAGCCGTTAAACAGCCACTGCACAATTTTCACCAGCTGATTGATCGGCCAGGTAATGATCTCCCAGAACGACATGCCGCTCATATCGCTGACGAACAAGACATCGCTCATGGTCGCCGTGTCCCCCGAGAGGGTCGTACCACTCTGATCAACCAGCGTAAAGCGCACGGTAAACGGCGTGTTCAGTTCAGAAGCCGTATGGTTACCGCTCGCGCTCAGCGTCTTGTTGGGATGCGTGCTGGTGATCTCCGCCCGCACCCTGTATTTGTCATTGCTGAAGCCCAGAATGGTGGCGTACTTACTGTCGGTCGAGAGGATCGGCGTGTAAGAAAACTCGCTGTTGCCGGTTGAGCAGTTAAACGAGCCGCTGTACTGGGTGCTGAAGCTCCCGGTCCAGGTCGGCGTGGCGGGCGTCAGCTTATCCGACAGATCGACGCTGATCGGCGGGCCATAGGAAATACTGCCCCCGGAACAGGTGGCATAGCTTGCCCCGCTGACGCAGGCGAGAAACAGAAAGGTCAGTAACCGTATCATGTTGATGTTCCGTTAGTAATGGCAAACAGAGGACGGGCTTTCCAGCCCCCACGCCGGTGCGGCGATAGTGCAATTTCCGCCACGCAAATGAACGCTAAGCTCACGTGGTGGTTGTTCCGCGCGAATGTAGAGCACGCTGGCCTGGCCGACATAACCCACCGACTCGCCGCGCTCGTTCAGCACTTCGGTACCAAACGGCAACGGTGCCCCGTCCGGGCGGGTGGCGCGCAGCATCCAGGACTGGCGCTGGTCGGTATCGAAGCGGATATAGTTCACCGCGCCATCGTAAGGGGCGACGTTAGCGATGTTGCCCAGCACTTCTGCCCCGCGGCTGTTCGCCGTTTCGGACAGGGTGATGGCATTTTTACGGTACGGCGTGGCGTAAGGCACCAGCGCCACGCCATCACGGTTGGTCACGATACTTTCGTCGCCGTTAACCATCAGCCCTTCCGCCTGCGGCGCATCGACAATGGTCATGGTGGAACCGGTTTCGTTGGAGGCAAGCAGATGCCACGGCACGGCCACCAGGCTGCCGCGCCCGTTCAGCCCCATCTGGCGGTAGTCGGAGGATTCACTGTAGGAGCCGCCAAGCGTCGCGAAGTTTGCCCGGTATGCGGTGTTCACGCTGGCGGTGTTGTTCCCGCCCCGCGCATTGCTGCCGGAGAGCGTATAGCTCAGGCGGTTCGACGCCAGCGCGTTGCCGCTCATGCTGATATTGCTCTGTTCATAATGCGAGTCGCTGGCCGTCAGGCTGGAGGTGACCCACGCGTTGTTATCAAACAGCGAGAACGGCAGGCTGAGGGAGAGGTAAAAACGCGTCTCTTCTTCACGCTCGCTGTTGCGCACCCGGCTGGCGGAGACGGTATAGCTGGCCCGGCCGATGGCGTTGGAGTAGCCGGCCTGATATTCGCGCGAGGTTTGGCGGGAATTCCAGTAGTCGCGCTGTGTACCCGAGATAAACACCGTGCCCCAGTTATCGGGCAGACGCTGGTTCAGGTTAAGCGTGAAGGTGTTTTTAGGCTGTGCGGCGCGCAGGGCATCCCAGGTGCTCATCGTCATCTCCGGGGCGACCCCGAAGCGATCTTCATACTCGTCATACTGTGCTTTCAGGCGTTGATACCCTTCCCGGGAGTAAAGCGCGTCGCTAAAGCTGTAATACCCTTTCGTGGAGTAGCGGTAGGCCGCCAGCGTGAAGTTGGTGGCTGTGGTATCGATAAATTTACTGTACGACACGCGAAAGCTTTGGCCGCTGTCGGTTCTGTCCTGCAGCGTGGTTTTGGCGTGGGTGACATCCACGGATACCGCGCCAAAGGGCAAATTCCAGCCGGTGCCGATAAGCCCCGCCTGATAATTATCGCTCACGATCGTGCCCGTATAGCCGGTCATCAGGTTATTAAAGCCATAGCGCAGCGTGGCCTGCAGGAACGCCGGGTCCGCCTCAAGGGTGTTTTGATGAACCTTTCCCGCCACCACGCTGTACTCGCTCACACCCTCTTTGAGCATGCCGGGCACGGCAGAGAAAGGCACCGTGAATGATTGCTGGGAACCGTCCGCTTCGCGCACGACCACCAGCAGGTCGCCCGCTGAACCGGTCGGCTGAATGCTGTCGAGGGTGAACTGGCCCGGCGGAACGTTCTCCTGATAGATGACGTTACCGTTCTGCATTACCTTCACCAGGGCGTTAGTGCGCGCCACGCCATGTACCACCGGTGAAAAGCCCTGCTGCGAGTTAGGGCGCATTTTCATATCGGAGGCCAGCGACACGCCGCGCACACGAAGGGAATCAAACAGATCGCCGGGAATATAAAAGTCGCCCAGCGTCAGGTTGGATTTCAGCGCTGCCAGCGGGCGGCGCAGGTAGCGGGTGTTATTCTGCCAGCTGCTGTCACCGCTGGCGGATTTGCGCCAGGTACTGCTGTCGCGAAACTGCCAGCCGAGCAGGTTGGCACCGGAATCCAGCCCGGCGTAAAAATCATCGTTGGTCTCTTTGGCGGAGCCTTTTGTTCGCGTGTTGTACCAGGTGGTGTTCCAGGAGAGCATCAGCGCCGGGATCCCTTCGTCCCAGAACTGAGGGGCAACATAGCCCTCTTCGGTACGTAAGACGGCCGCCTGTGGCACGGTGAGTGCCAGACTCAGCGTGCTGGTGTCCGTTTTTACCTCGCCGCCCTGAACCAGATCGTGCAGCTGCACCTGGCCGTCAGTAATGGCGGGGGCCGGAATCGCTTTGGTGTTGATCCCCAGCATAAGCGCGTCTGTCCAGGCAAGGCGAACGTCATCCTGTTGCTCGCCGTAGGTCACCGTATAGCGCCCCTTCCAGTCTCCGTTGACGTAAATATCCATCTCCTGGGGACCGGCTGGCATGGCGTTGTTTTCGTAAAAGCGTGACAGATCGGACTCACCGGATGCGCCAGCAAGCAGGGAGGTATCAAACGTTACCGCACCTGATTTATGCGAAAGCAGAAGCGAGCAGACAGCCAGCATGCAGAGCCTGTTTTGTTTCATTTTCATGGTGAGTCTTTCCGATCACTGGCTGGTGAGCGTGCGGGTTTTATACGCACCCAAATCGTCCACATACATCAGCTGGTAGGTTTGGCCGCGTTTCACCGCGTTTTTTGTTGCGACGGTGAGTTGACCAAAGGGCGCGACCATCGGTGATTCCTGCAGTAATTTGGTTTTGCCCTCGGAAATATTGGCAACCGTAATATGGAAAGGGCTGTCATTAACGATGCGGAACTGTTTACCGCTGGCAATTAGCGTCAGTTTCCCCGTTGCGTTATCCAGCGTGCCGGTTAACGAGGCCGGGCGATAAAACATTTTGATGCGTGATTTAATCGCCAGCTGAACGGTATTCTGGTTTTGTATATTTTCCGGCTTTGGCGGAATGTCGAGCACGTTCAGGAAAAAGACCGATTCGCGATCGCCCGGTAAATTCGCTGGCAACTTTTTTATCCGCAATTGCTGACCATTATGTTCGCTGACCTTCACCACCGGTGGCGATAACAAAAAAGGAACGTTTGCCGTTTCCGGGGTGGAGTTAATATCGCCGTCATCAATCCAGGATTGCACCAGCGCAGGGGCATCACCCGTATTGATTAACTGAACAATGACCTCTTTGTTATTCTCAGGATAAAGAACACGCGTGCCATTAATCACAATATTGGCCCATGCGTTGCCCGCGCTGAGCAGCAGAGATGCCAGCATAATAATCTTACGCATATTGGTAACCTTAAATACAGGCTTCGCCGGGACGAAGCCTGATTAACTGAAATTACAGGTAGGAAATGGTGTAGGTCACGTTAGAGCTCAACGCACCGACCGTTGCAGCAGCGGCGTTGGTTTTATAGTAATAAACGTCCAGCGTCAGCGTTTCTGAATCTGGCGCCGCTGAGGTACCCATAATGCTGGTGGTATAAGCCTGGTTCAGCGTAACCGGCGTAGATTTACCTGGTTCAACTAAGGCGAAACCGACATTACGCGCCACGCTGGCGTCGTTTTCATTAACGCTGTTATTCAGCAGGTATTTGCCGTCGGTAGAAATATTATCGGCGCTGGAGAAATACACTTTCAGCGGCGTACCGGTCGTACCTGCTGCTGGCGTACAGCCAGAGAAGGTTAACGAAATGGATTTTTTATTTTTTGTAATCAGGCCAACCGTTGTTCCGGCATCCTTAACCGAAATGGGGGAGAGGGCGACGGTCATATCCGCGCTTTTCCCGCCATTAATCGTACAGGTGGTATCGGTAATAGCACCGGTAAAGTTAATTACGCCACCCGCTGAGTTATCTGCGGCAATGGCGTGAGTAGAGGCAATGGCTGCGCCAAGCACAGATACGGTCATGATCGTTTTGAACATGATAAACTCCATAATATTTTGTTTTATCTAAGAAAGAATGTTTCCCGGCTGCGCAACACACTGTGACAGGCTTACGCGCATCGCGACCTGAGTACGAGCCTTGACGATATTATGTTGCATCAAAAAGATACATAGCAAAACATTATTCCGTTAATATTAAAATAATGAGATTATAATCTTGCTATAACGTTCTTTTAAGGATCATAACCTAAATGCCTTCATTCGAAGGTCTTAATTAATGAATTAATAATTGTTAATTTATGAAGTTTTCTATGCGGCGTGCTCAAATAATATTTGATGACTTGACCACACCCTCTTTAGACCTATTATTGCGAGGGAAATACAGTCGTTTATAACAGTGGTGTAACAATCATATGAAGTATCTTATTGATCTCGCAATGCTTTATGAAGTGGACTCCGGTGTGATCATGATAAATGGAGAAGAGGAATCTTCCATTAAGTTATCAAATCAGGCGGCACGTTTGTTATATGAACTCATCATTAATAATGGTAAAACCCTCGACAGGGACGACCTGATTAAGAAAGTCTGGGAAGACCGGGGTTTTTCCGGCTCCTCGGTCAGTCTTAATGTTGCCATAAGTGAAATTAGAAAAGCTTTTCGGAGTTTAGGACGTGACCCGCTACTGATTAAGACCATTCGTGGAAAAGGTTTTAGTCTGGCCGCGCATATTGAACATCACACCGTCAGGCCGCCCGTGGCCGCTCCGGAAAAAATGATGACGGAAACCGTCGATATTGTGACGCAGCAGCGAGACCCGCCTGAAGGTTTGCGTCGTCGGGACAGCGGCTTTACCACCCTGTTCGTGATGGCGGTGGTGGCAATAATGGGTATTGCCGCGCTGCTGTTCTACCAAAATATGCGCGTTGCCGATCGACCGAAGGAGTCCGATATCTATCGGCTGGGAAAAATTGACCGCTGTACGGTTTATCTTATCGATAAGAACATGTATCAGCCGCAGCAGGTCTATCTTAACCGCGCTAAAGAGGCGATCGCCCGTCAACATATCGACTGCGAACATCAGGCTGCTGATGCCTATTATTCAAAATTTAAAAAATCACAGCTGGAAAATGATTTTTTGGCCGTCTGTTATCTGCAGGATGGCGCCGATAGCTATAAAAATTGCATCTCTTACAGAAGCCTGACAGGGAGTTAAGATCATGTCGAAGAGACAGATGGGTATATTATTGGGCGTGGTACTGCTGCTTTCCGTTATCGTCATTGCCGTGCTTTACCCGAAAAGAACTCAGGAAGTGGGATTTGGCTGTCAGTCTGATACAGTTTCCAGGAAAAACTATTCAACGGGAGAGTCGACCGCCCTGTCGTTAACCACGCTGTTTCTGTTTAATGGCAGCGATATTGTCACGGTGATCCATAAAGGGGTATTCACCCGCGGCGACAAACGTTATTTGATTGACCGAAACTATGTCCTTAACGTTGAGAAAGTTGCTGGCAGTGATATTTACTATATTAAAGGAAAAAAACTGCAGAAATCTGATGATGACATTGCCCCGGATGGAATTGTCAATGAGCTGCTAATGGACAGTATCGACTTCTTTTATGTTACCCGGGTTAAAGGTCATGCCTGGCTAATTAAAGGGCTGGTATTACCAATAATGATGTGCGTGGCGGTACCCACATCCTGATATTCTGCAGAATAACCAGAATAGATGTTTATCTATTCATCAAAAAGTCTCAATTTTATTCATTATGTAACAACAAGATGCAAAAGCAGGTGGATATTTTTCATCTTTTGCTTTAAAGGGAATGAAATTTTCTGTATTGCCTCGTTATTTTTCGGGTGACTATACTTCGCCCCGAAAAAGGGGCTCCCCTTTTTTAAACATCTGGATTCTTTTTTGAAGGACTAAATAAATGAATAAACTGAACGCTATCGTTCTGGGCTCACTGCTGTCTCTTTCTGCCCTGAGCGTTGCTCATGCAGCGGAAACTACCGCTTCTGCAACCTGGCAAGCTTCTGCAACGAAAGACAGCGATTCCGATCTGGTTGTCACCCCAACACGCGCACTGAACTTCGTTTATAGCGCAAACACGAAAGCCTTTAACACCGACACCGGTCTGTTTGATGTGGCTATTCGTGGCGATCACTCTTCTGCAACCAGCTTCAAACTGGAAGCTATCGTTGATGACTCTGACAACACCCTGTTCAGCGTTGGCGGCGAAGCAACCAAACTGAAAGTGGGCGCGCGCTTTGGCGGGACCGATCTGGGCTCCATCGGTGGCACAGTGGGTACGAAGTCAACGGCATGGACTACCCTGGTTGACTCTTCAAACAACACCGGCGTCTCTTCTGGCCTGTGGAACCTGACCACCAGCGCAGGCGCGACGGCAAACACCGAAGTGACCGGCCAGGACAAGTTTGTGTTCTACGTCGATTCTGCACAGGACAGCACCGGTGCGGCGAAAGAGTTCAAAGACCTGACCAACAGCCTGTGGGAAGGTACTGTCTCCGTTGCGTTCCGCGCAACCTGGGGCTAAGAGCTGACAGTTACAGGGGCGTAAGCCCCTGTTTAGGGAAATATCATGTTTAGCCTCAAACCCATCTTCTTCTCTTTATTATTTATTTCCTCCTCCGCGCTGGCGATTAATGTTGGCAAAGTCACCACCATTATTCCTGCCGATGCGGATTCCACCGCCAAGGAATTAAAAAACGAAGCGGACAGCGTGCGCATTATTTCCATCAGCGCCCAGCGTATCAGCAGCCCGATGGATGAAGGCGTGGTGATTAATCCAGAGCAAACCGACGAGCTGCTGCTGACGCCCACGCGCATGGTCATGCCCGCCGGAACCAGCAATATCGTCAAATTTTACTATCACGGTAAGGCCGACGATCGGGAGCGCTATTACCGCATTACCTTCATTGATGAAGGGGTCAGCGAAGATCTCGACAACGGCACGCAAAAGAATGGCAAAGGGATGACCCGCGCCGTGGTGAGTACCATTCTGGTGGTCCAGCCCCGGAAGAAGAACGTCGATTTCGTCTACGTGGCCGGGAAGATCACCAATAAGGGCAATACCGCGTTTCGCGTGAACGCGAGCGGAACTTGCCTGAAACCCAACCCGGAATCGCCGACCACGCCGTGCGTCAAAAACTTTTACCTGATGCCGGGCACCTCCCGCGCGATCGACGATATCAACGTAACGGACAGCCATTTTCATCTCGGAATTTGGGACCTGAAACAGTTCATTCCTGTTAAGTAAGGATGCATGGTGAAAAATAAATTAGTGTTGCCGGTGATGATGGCGTGCACATCCGGCCTCTTGCCCGCGTATGCGCATGCGGCCTCCAGCTCCGTGGTTATCGCTAATTACCGTTTTCCCGACTCGCTCTATGCCCTGCTGGAGCAGGGGATCAAAATCCCCGTTTATCTGGTCAATACCCGCCCGGGTGCAGCGCAACAGGCGGGCAGCACCGGTGACGTGAGCGAGTATGTCCGTATTGGCGACGTAACGATCTACGCAGAAGACCGGCAGCTCGGGCTGCGCGATGTCCAGGTCCAGGAGTCAGACAACGGTATTCGCCTGTCAAAAGAGATGCGGACGCTGCTGCAAAGCATCAACGGCAAGCAGTTTGACGACCATATGCGTATTCCGGTGAGCGCCGGGTCGGCGTTCGAGCTGGATCAGAAAAAAATGCGCCTGCTGCTGAACCTCTCCCAACGTGACTACGGGGTCAATATTCGTCCGCGTGAGGTGGATATCGATGCCCCTGAATCAGACGATCTGAGCGGCACGCTCTCCTATAACCTGGGGGCGTATCACACCGAGAGCGGCTACGGCGACAGCTGGTCATCCGGCTATCTCAACGCCAAAAGCTGGGTCTCGATGGGGGTCGATCACCTGCTGGTCGATGGCTCGGGCTACGTTAACGAGAACAGCAGCGACACCCAGATGAACGCGGTGATGTGGGAACGTGACTATCAGGGCATGCGCTACGCCGCCGGGATGTTGAACGGCTGGGCGATGCAGTCTCTCGCCAGCGTCAGCGGGATCTCCGGCGGAGAGGTGTACGGCGTCTCCGTGGGGAACCAGGCCAACTCGCGTAAGCGGGACAATACCCTCTCCCTGACGCCGATCGTGGTCTATTTCCCGACCGCCGGAGAAGCCCGCATTCGTCGTGACGGCCAGCTTATTGGTATTCAGCGCTTTGACGTGGGTAACCACGAAATCGACACCAGCGCGCTGCCCTACGGGATTTACAGCGTGGAAGTCGAGGTGGTCAGCGGTAGCCGCACCGTGTCACGGAGCATGTACACGGTGAACAAACCTTTCACTAACAACGTGTCGGAATCGCTGCGCTGGCAGACGTGGGGCGGGATTTATAGCCGCGACAAATCCGTCGTCAACTATAAGAAGTACGCCAAACGGAAAAACGAGCAGGACAACAGCTACTACTACGATTACGACACCAAACATAAAGACACCATGTCGCTGGTCGGCGCCTCCTTCAGCAAGCGCAGCGGGATGGTCGACTGGAACGCCTCCGGCTATATGATGCGCGAACACGTGGTCAGTGAACTGTGGGCCTCCCTGAACCTGACCGGGTACTTCTCGGTGAATACCCAGACGATGGCCGCCTCTGACGGAACGTACCGCGCCAACTACGGGGCTAACGTCAGCCTGCCGTGGAATATCGGTTCGGTCTGGTACTCCCATGAGCAGCTCTCCAGCGGCAAGTTCCTTGATATCTATGAAAACAAAGGCAACACGTGGGGAGCATCGTTCAGCCTGCCGTCGTTTGGCCTGCCGTCCGCCGGCAACCTGAGCCTGATGCGACAGGAAGACGATGTATACCGCTATAAACGCTATCAGGTTGACTACTCCCAGGGGCTGTATGCCGGTCGTTATGGTACGGCGCGCCTGCGGGTGGGGATGTCGCGCAATAAATACGAAGGCTATTACGAAGAGAAAGACCGCTACGTGATGCTCGATTTCTCGATCCCGCTGGGTAACACCGTCTCGGTGGGCGTTTCCCATAACCGCGATACCGGCACGGCGCTTAACGTCAGCGCCAGCCGCCAGTTCGAAGGGGATTACCTGAAGTCGGTTACCGCCAACGTTTCACGAGCTTTCAGCAGCAACCAGGATCGCACCGTGAGCGGCGGGGGCAGCGTGAGCTTCGACACGCCGTGGAACAGCAACATTCTGAGCGTGCAGAGCGGCACCAGCAAAGGCTGGAACTCCACGCTGACCAGCGACGGCAGCGTGGGCTGGTCGAAAGAGGCGGTTGCGGCCGGTAAAGGCACCCACAGCGCAGGGGTGATCGTCAGTACCGGGCTTAAGTCCGACGAGTCGCTCACGCTGAAGCTCAACGGCCGCACGGAGCGCATCAAGGGCGATAAAACCTGGCTGTCGTTACCGGCCTATCAGGCCTATGACCTGGAGGTCATGAACAGTGAAACCGGCACCGAAAGCTATGACATTGGCGCAAACGCCCGTCGTCATATCACGGTTTACCCGGGGAACACGGTGGTGATGAAGCCGCAGGTGAAAAAAATCGTCACCCTGTTTGGCCGCCTTGTTGATGCCAACGGTAATCCGGTGAGCGCCACGCAAATCAAAAACCACGTGGGTCTGACCCGCACCGAAAACGACGGTCGCTTCGTGATTGACGTGGACAAGAACAATCCGGTGCTCAGCATTGCCACGCCGGACGACAGCGTCTGCGAGGTGCGTCTGGATATTGCGTCCAACCGTGGCGCGCTGTGGCTTGGGGACATCTCCTGCGATAAAGGCGATTTCGTCTGGCAGGAAGCAAAAGGAACACGGGAACGTGACGATGAAAAAGATATTCGCTCTTAATCTGCTGCTGATAAGCGCGGCGGCGCAGGCGCAGCAGATGCCCTATTTCGCGATCAACAACCCGGACAACAACGGGACGGGCAACACGGCGGCGCTGTTCAGTCTGAACAGCACCTCCACCGCGTTTTTACACGGCTCGCGGGAGTGGCCCACCCTGAGTGCCAAAACCAACAACGGGATTGCCACCTATATTCCGGACAACAGTTTTAACGGCCCGGCAGGCAGCCCGCTGACCATCAACTTCAGCGTCACTGGCTCCAGCGCCTCGCCGTTCTTTAAGGGCACCGCGTGTTCGTCAAGCTGTGGTACCACGGGCTATACCGCGACGACCAGCTATACCGACACGTCCATGGTGGTGAAACCGCCGGTCATTGAGCCGGGCACCGCTTATGGCCGCTGGGTGCTGGGGGATCCGTTCTTTGATTATCTGCTCAATGCTGCACCTGGCAACGAGGTGACGATTACCTCCACGCCGCAGATCTCCTCTATCGGCAAGGTCACCACCACCAACACGCTGCATAAGGTCGGCACATTGACCATGACCAACTCACGGGCGCTGGATCTGGGCATTGACCCGATCAGCGGCGAGGTGACCATTGTGGATGGTTCAACCGGGGCGACGTGTACTAAATACACCCGCAATACGGTGTCGGGTGTGCTTTGCGAACTGCTGGAATACACCTTTGTCGGGGAAGATATCACCGGCTACAACCCGGGGCTGGCGCTGACCTCGTCCCGCGTGAACGGCGTGCTGCAATCGCACATGAACGGGGGGACGGGGCTGGCGGCGGAAATCACCTTCGATGAGAGCAACTGGTACAGCATCTCCGGCGGCATCCTGAGCGACACGCGCGTGCTGGCGAATACCTTCCTCGCGGCGCCGCAAAAAAACGGCGGCAAGGCGTACCTGAAAATCTTCCTCCCGAAGGCGCTGATTTTGAGCGTGGCGCAGGCGGGGGATGGCAACAACATCGGCAATATCGTCAGCCTGTGCCTGACGCCGGGTAACAGCTCGCTGGCGGCGGATTTCTGCTTCCAGCCGGGGGGCGGGCTGGTGATTGACCCTATCCAGCCAGGCCTTGCGATCGTGCCGGATAACCCGGATTACACGCTCGACCCTAACGGCCTGGGCGGTTCCGGGAAAGGCACGATTGGCGAGGGGCCGATAGAGATCCCCTACACCATTACCTACAGCGGCGCGCAAAAAGATGCCGCGATTGCGGTCACGGTGAAGGTCACCGGGCCGACGCAGAGTCTGAACGGCGTGGACTACTGTGCCTTTAGCGGTAACGGCTTCACGGTGCCTGTCCCCGGTAACGTGCTGCTGGGCAAAAGCCAAACGCTGAAGGCGCATAACTGCAAAGGCGAGGCGCTGTCCATTCCCGCACCCGCCACCCATGCGGAAGAGTGGGACAAGATAAGCTCAGGCGTGACGGACATGTGGCTGTGGAAAACCCCGCTGGTATTGCAGTTTGTGATGAATAACCCGGTATCGAAAACCACCTATGACGGTAATACGTGGTTTGGTGAAGTGACGGCTCAGGGTCGAATTGATGTCAGTGCATCCTGGAATTAAACGTGTATGACTGGAAAATTCCTGGCTATTTTCGCAATAAATTGCTTCATTTCCGCAAGCGCAAATGCTTTAATTATTGAAAATCTAAATATTGATTTTCTACCTGAAAAAGAAGTTGTTTTTCAGCCAATAAAAAACGATACCAGCGTACGGCAGAATTATACTGTTTCGCTTATTCAGGTTGATGTCCCAAAAGAACACGGGAAAGAGACTGAAATAAAAGATGGCGAGGTGATGTTCTCGCCAAAACAGTTAACTCTGGAGAGCGGCGAGCGGGCCGGGTTTAAGTTTTATTATACCGGCCCGCACGACAGCAAAGAACGCTATTATCGCGTTAAATTCACCGAGACGCCGCTTCAGGCGCGGGTTGTGATGAGCAAAGGCCAACGCATTCAGTCGGATGTGGTGGTTTCGCTTGAGGCTATTTTAATTGTCCGACCATGGACAAGGCATTTTGATTATACGTTTAGTAACGGGGTGGTGAGTAATACCGGGAATACCTGGTTTAAATATGTCTCTTCTCAGGGATGTAGCTCACAATATAATGACTCAAAATATCTTCCACCGGGTCAACGGCTGGAAATAGATAATTACGCGCAGCCCGCAAGGCGGATGATTATTTATGGAAATAAAATCATTCCGCTTACGCGCTGCCCGTAACAACCGCTTTCCTTCATAAAAGGAAATTATCCTTTGGCGCAAGCTGAAGATTTACAACTACAGGAGAATAAAATGAAAGCGATTTCATTCGTAGAAGCGAAAGATATTATCGGTGGTGCATTAAACCCATTCGCTGGCCTCGTTAAAGGTGCACAGCTGGGTTATGACACCGGTGCAAGCATCATGGGCATGGTAGGCGGCGTGGTTGGCGGAATTCTGGGTGGCGCAATGGGCTTCCTGGGTGCGCTGGTTGGCAGCTACAACTAATTCAACGAACAGGAAGACAATCATGCAAGTTATCGATTTCAAAAAAGCACAGGCCATCATCGGTGGCTGGGATCCGTTTGCTGCTGCCCTTCAGGGCGCGAGCGCAGGCTATAACGCAGGCAGCCAGATGTTAGGCGCGCTGGGCGGCACCATCGGTGGTGTGTTTGGCCTGGTGGGCGGCTTCATCGGCGGCTTCTTCAGCGCATAAGTTATCGACCTATGCTTATGGCCCGCTTTGCCGGGCCATTTTTTTATTTCAGCCACGGATAATTATGTTTTCGCTTTTTCAGTATAAAAAAAAGGGTAAGACACCCGTTATTCGCCAGCATGAATATACCGAATGTGGGCTGGCCTGCCTGGCGATGGTGCTGGGGCACTATGAACACCACGTCTCCGTCAGCCAGCTGCGCAGGGAGCTTACCGTCTCTGCCGACGCGGGCACTTCGATGGCGGAACTCATGACCCTCGCCAGCGATAAAAATATGACGGGCCGGGTGCTCAAGGGCGAAATCACTGAAATTGAAAGTGCCGAACTGCCGCTCATCGCCTTCTGGCGCGGCAATCATTTCGTGGTGATCGTGAAGGTTGACGGGCGCAGCGTAACGGTCCACGACCCGGCCAGCGGCGTGCGTCGCTACAGCCTCAAGGAGGCGCAAAAACTCTTTTCCGGCTACGTGCTGGAGCTGAAGCCGACGCCGCGCTTCGACAAAAAATCCCCTGACGAGACGCTCACGCTGGGGCGGCTGGCCAATAAATCCCCGAGCTTATTTCAGCGGCAGGTGCTGCTGTTTGTGCTCTCGATTTTTACCCTCATCACCATGCTGGCCAGCCCCACTTACGTGCAGCTGATCATGGATGAGGCCATCTCGCGCAACGACAACGATCTGGTGATCTTACTCACCGCCATTTTCGCTATCGTCTTTATTTTTGAAGTCGTAGGTAAGTTCCTCAAGCAACTGCTTGAGATCCTGATGCGTAACATCGCCTATGACGACCTCAGCCAGTCGGTTCGCCGCTATATGCTGCGTACCCAGACCGGCTGGTTCCGCAGCCGTCCGCCGGGCATTGTGCTGGCGATTGAAAAATCGCTGCATGCCTGTGCGGAGTTCATCAGCAATGGCTATGTGCAGATCCTCTTTTCCAGCTTGATCGCCTTCACCAGCCTGCTGTTTATGCTGCTGTATAACGTGAAAATCGCCGTGCTGACGATGCTGCTGATGGGGGTGTTCTTCCTGATCCGCTTTTCGCTGATCGGCCCTTACCAGCGCGCGGTGGACGACTCCATCGAGCGCACCGCAAAGTATGAATCGCTGCTGGTGGAGACGCAGAAGGGGATCATCACCCTGAAGGCCAACAACATGGAGCAGGCCCGGGACGCGGTGATGGACAAATCCCAGCGTGAGCACATCGCCGGGCTGATGCGCAAAGAGCGCCTGCTGGCCCGCTTTGATGTTGCCTCGCTGCTGGTGATCAACGCCGAGCAGCTGCTGGTGGTCTGCTTCGGCGCGTGGCTTATTCTGGAAGGGCAGATGAGTATCGGGATGCTCTATGCCTACATCAGCTACAAACGCTATTTCTCCGACGCGATGGTACAGGTGGCGCAAAAGCTGCTGGACAAAAATGCGCTGAAAGGGCCGCTGGATCGCGTGGGCGACCTGCTGTTTGCCCCCTCTGAAGCCAGCCAGTTTGGCCGGAAGATTGTGACTTCACCCGTCAGTCTGGCCTTTGAGGATGTCTCTTTTGCTTATCCGGGACGTGAGGCGACCCTGCAGCACATCAACATGACGCTCAAGCAGGGCGAAGAGGCGGTGATTGTCGGCCAGAGCGGCTCCGGGAAAACCACACTGCTGCGTCTGATCTCCGGGATGTTGCTCTCCACATCGGGCAGTTTGCGGATCAATGCGATCCCGATCACCGAGTGCGATCTCTCCTCTCTGCGCCAGCATATTCGCATTGTGCATGCGGACGATATTCTCTTTACCGGCTCCATTCTGGATAACCTCTCCTGCTTTGATAGCGCGCCGGACAAAGAGCGGGTGATTGCTGCCTGCCGGCTGGCGGAGATTGACCACGTGGTTGCGCGTCTGCCGCACGGATACGAAACGGAGCTGCTGCCGGGAAATACCTTTTTCTCCGCCGGCGAGATGCAGCGTCTGGTGCTGGCGCGCGCCCTATACAGCCAGCCGAAGCTGCTGCTGTGCGATGAAGTGACGGCAAACCTCGATAAAACCACGGCGCAGAAGGTGCTGGCGAACCTGCGTGGCCTGGGGATTGGTCTGGTGTTTGTCACCCACTCGCCGGAGGTGGTGGGCTGTCACGGACGGCTCTACACCATGGAAAACGGCACGCTGCGGGAGAGTGAGCAATGATGTTTCTGCCCCGTCTCTACGCCCGACTTTGCGCCCGGCAGGCCGGACGCACGCTGCTCGCAAGCCGGATCACGCAAAACTACAGCCAGTTTATGCGCTGCCCGGAGGCTGACGTCCCGCCCGATTTTCTGCGCCAGAACGCCCTGGAGATGAGCGGCTTTCATTTTGTCGAGCAGATCTTCCCGCCCGCGCTGTGGCGGCGCAACGTGCGTTTCGATCTCCACGCCCGGGTGGCGGCATTTACCCGCGAGCAGGAGTTTTATTCTCAGCCCCGCACCCTGCTGCTGGGCATGCGCTGGGCCGGATTTGGCCTGATCGCGGATGCGCTGCTCGCCACCGCGCCAGACGACGTGCGCTTTCAGTTTGTTACCCGCCTTCCCGCGCTGCACAAGCTGATGGCGGCACACGAGGAGCGGCGGGCAGGGGCGTTTTTCTCCCCGCACCGGTTGGTGACCGTGCTGCTGGTGGATGAGCGCCTCCCGGATGCGCCGCTGTTCATGACCCAGGCGGGCGACCAGAAAGCGTGGTTAACGGACGTGTCGACGCGCTTTTTAACGCGCTACGGATATGTGATTCGTACGCTGCTGCCCGGCTGTTCGCTGCACTCGGCGGAATTTGCGCTGGAGAGCCAGACCTATGCCCCTGCGGAGTACCGTCAGGCCGCCACCGCCACGCTGAACGCGTTGCGTAAAACCCCCACGCTCTGGAGTGCATGGGACGATCTTTCAGTGATTTATCATGGATGACATGTCGTGAAATTAAGAAACCGAAACCGACAACGTCGGGCGCTGATCCCGCACCATTTTTCAAAGAGCTACGAGATCAACGCCCCGCGGCTGAAAGGCGTGTTAACGCTGTTTATCTCCTTTTTTCTCTGTCTGCTGGTCTTTTCGATCGTCTTTAACTTTTCGGAAACCACGCTGGCGCGCGGGGTGCTGATCCCGGCCCAGGGGGATGTGGAAGTGCGTGCCAGAGAGTCCGGCACCATCGTGGATTTTGCCGTACGTCCAGGCCAGTACGTGAAAGAGAATGACCCGCTTTTTACCGTGTCGCAGGACTACGGCGGCAAGCAGGGCTCGGTGGTGCAGTTCGATCGCCAGCAGATGGAGGCGGAGAAAAAGCGCAGCGAGCAGCGCGTGCAGACCATTGAAGATTCTATCGCTACGTACCGGAAAAACCTGGCGCAGCAGCTGGATATTGCCGACCGGCAGATTGTGGTGTCCCGCGACAAAGTGAAAAAGCTGCGTGCGTTGCTCAAAAACAGCACCGATACCTATGAGGCGTGGAAAGCGATATCCGGGAAAGGCTATGTGTCGAAGGTCGATCTGGATAAAAGCCACAACGACGTGCTCAACGCGCAGCTTAACCTGACGCTGGAGGAGAGCAGTATCCTCGATCTGGAGGCGCGCAAAACCAGCCTGACCGACAGCACTCAGTCGCAAATCGACTCCCTGAGCCAGGAGCTGCTGTACGTGAAAAACCGGATCAGCGAAATTGACCGCAACCTCTCCAGCCGGGGCAGCTCTACGATGGCCATGCTGGCCCCTGCCGATGGCTACGTGGTAGCGATCAACTTCCCGCCGGGCCGGGCCATTACACAAAACAGCGAGGTGGTGGTGGTGATCCGTAAAAACACCGCCGCGTCGATGGAGGGGTACCTCTATGTGCCAGCCACGGGCGTGGGCCGGGTGGCGAAAGGGGATAAGGTGAAGCTGCGCTTTGACTCCTGGCCAGTGGATAAATATGGCTCGGTGGAGGCCACCCTGTCTGATTTTTACGAGGTGAATATTGATGCGCATTCGGCGCTTATCCCGCTCCAGGAGGGGCAGAACTACTATCTTGCCAAGGTGCGGGTGCCTTCCTGGTTTACCGATCCGGACAACAAAAAGCGTCTGCTGATGGGCGGGATGACGGTTAACGCCGATATCGTTATCGATCGCAAACCGCTTATCAATCTGCTGATTGCGCCGCTGGAGCGGGTGCGTAAACGGTTTATCGATTGACCCGATTTCATCGTTCATCGCCCATTAGCCCACAGGCTAACGCCGGGTCGCGGGCTATTCTCCTTATCACACGCACAGGAGAATAGCCCATGAACATCACTCATATTCGCAATGCCACCCAACTGATCACGTATGCCGGTAAACGCTTTTTGATCGACCCGATGCTGGCCGCAAAAGACGCTTATCCCGGTTTCCCCGGCACGGCGCGGGCCGAGATCCGTAACCCAATGGTTGAACTGCCCGTTGACGTCAGCACGCTGCTGGACGCTGATGCGGTGATCGTCACCCACACCCATGACGATCACTGGGATCGCGCGGCGGTGGAACTGATCGCCAAAGACAAACCGATCTATGTGCAAAACGATCGTGATGCCGCGCTGCTGCGAAGCCAGGGTTTTCATAACCTGACGGTCATGACCGACGAGACCACCTTCGGTGATATCCGCATCGCGAAAACCCACGGCGGCCAGCATGGTACCGATCGCGCGTACGCGGTGCCGGAGCTGGCAGAGCGTCTGGGCGAAGCCTGCGGTGTGGTTCTGCGCCACCCCGACGAGAAAACGCTCTACATCGCGGGCGATACCGTCTGGCGTGATGCGGTGGCGGCCGATCTGCAAAAACACCAGCCGGATGTGGTGGTGCTTAATGCCGGATACGCGCATGTGATCGGTTTCGGGCCCATCATTATGGGGGAACAGGATCTGCTCAACGTTCACTTCCTGCTGCCGCAGGCAAAAATTGTGGCGGTCCACATGGAAGCCATTAACCACTGCCTGCTGAGCCGCCGCGCGCTGCGGGAATACGTGGAAGCAAACCAGATCGGTGATGCGGTGAGCATTCCCCAGGACGGCGAAACCGTTATATTCTGAGCACAAAAAAGGGAAGGAGAGACAGATGCCACTTATCAACGTCGCGATTGTCGCGGTGGACGGGTTTAGCCCGTTCCACTACTCCGTTCCCTGTATTCTGTTTGGCGACGCGGTTTCCGGCGAAAAGCGCTTTAACGTGACGATCTGCGCCGAAAAACCCGGCGTTCTCACCTCTAAAGAGGGCTTCGCCCTCAACGCGACGCAGGATTTTTCAGCCATCGCGCAGGCGGATATTGTGGTGGTGCCCTACTGGCAGCACGTGCTGGATCGCCCGCCTCAGATGCTGCTCGACAGCCTGGTGCAGGCAAGAAACAACGGCGCGGAAATCGTCGGGCTGTGTCTGGGGTCGTTTGTGCTGGCGTATGCGGGCATTCTCGACGGCAAGCGCGCGGCCACCCACTGGGAGTTTGAACATCACTTCCAGTCGCTTTTTCCGCGCGTCCAGCTTGATATCAACGCCCTCTATGTGGATGACGACAATATTATTACCTCCGCCGGGACCGCCGCCGCGCTGGACTGCTGCCTGTATATCATCCGTCAGCGCTTTGGCAGCGTGGTTGCCAACCAGATCGCCCGTCGGATGATTGTGCCGCCGCACCGCGAAGGCGGTCAGGCGCAGTTTATTGCCCAGCCGGTGCCGAAGGACACCCGCGACGCGCGGATTAACTGCCTGATCGACTACCTGCAGCAACACATTACCGAGCCGCATAATCTCGACTCGCTGGCGAAGGTGGTCTCGATGAGCCGCCGCACGCTGACCCGCCATTTTGTCAACGCCACCGGCATGACCGTGGCCGACTGGCTCACCGCCGAGCGCCTGCGGCGCAGCCAGATCTTACTGGAAGCTGGCAATATGCCGGTTGAACGCGTGGCCGAGCTGGTGGGGTTTAACTCTGCGGTGACCTGGCGACAACAGTTTAAGGCGCGTTTTGGCGTCAGCCCGACGGAGTGGCGCAAGACGTTTCGTATTCAGCCGTCTGTAGCCAGGCATGATGCGACATGAAGTAACACCGTCTTTTAGGCCGGGAGACCCGGCCTGCGGATGCTTTTAACTCACAACACCTTACTGAACAATCACGCGGCCGTTCAGAGGCTGAAGCGGACGGTTATTGCTGTGCTCAAGCGCTTGCTTAAACATCTCCAGCTGCTTTTCTGACAGGGTGACGGTGTTTTTCATCACCAGCCAGCGCAGCCCTTCGGTGCACGGTGGGGTGGTCAGCGAGCCGCTGAAGCGATAATAGTGCAGGTCAGCCGGGAACAGCGGACGAAGATCGAGGTGTTTATCAATCGAGATTTCGTGGTCCTTTTCCTTCGGAAGGCGCGCCAGCAGCGGGTTGAGTGCGCTGTTCTCCGGGCCGACCTCAAACATAACGGCAAGCACTGCGACGTCGCCCTCTTTGCTGGCATGAACAAAGTGCGCTTCCAGCGGGAAGGATTTGCCGTTGATCCGGTTTTCGCTCGGGGTATGGAAATGGTACTGGCGCAGGGTAAAGGTCTGATCGTCCAGACGGAATTCATCTTCGTCGCTGGCGGTCACCTGCAGGGTATGGCCGTTGTTCACCAGCTTTTCGGCGGCGGTATGGAAATTCATCTCCAGCGGCGGCAGCGTGGCGTTATAGGCGTTACGGATATCGATGGGCGACTGGAATTTCCCGGTCTTGCAGGTGGCAAACTCGTCGCTGAGCTCGCCCCAGTTTTCCGGACCACTCTTGCCTTCATACGTCCAGTGTGGGGCAGACCCCGCAAAGACAGAGGCAGATAAGGCGAATAAGGATGCGGTCAGAATGTGTTTCATGTTGTGTCTCTCAGAATAAGAAATGCGCGTTAAAATACTGATGGTATTGTACTCTTTTCCAAAAGACCCGTCTTATATTGTGGTTATTTGCGTTAAAGAAAATGAAAGCCCCTTCTTACCCCAGCTTCTCCATCTTCGTCTCTCCCTCCGTCATTGACAGCTGATACAGCGAAAACGATCGGTGCTTCTCAATCAACGTCGCCAGCTCCGGCGAGTGGCTGGTGAGCCAGATCTGCGAGTAGCGGCTGGCCTCGGCAATCAGGCTTGCCAGCGCGGGCAGCATCTGCGGATGCAGGCTGTTTTCCGGTTCGTTGAGGGCGATAAACGCCGGTGGGCGCGGGCTTAACAGTGCCACCGCCAGGCATAAAAAGCGCAGTGTGCCGTCAGAGAACTCCGCCGGTTCCAGCGGGCGGCTTAAGCCCTCGCGCTGCATCATCATGCGAAAACGTCCGCCGGTGTTGTCGCTGTAAAACACGCAGCCGGGGAAAGCCTGATCAAGAATGCGCATCAGCAGCAGTTCATCGCCAATCTCGACAATGGTCTGAAACGCCGCCGCGAGGTTGGCGCCGTCGCTCGCCAGCACCGGAGAGCGGAAACCCACCTGCGGGGCTCGCATCATGGAGCCGCTTGCAACGGAAAACTCATGATAAAATCGCCAGTTACGCAGGGACTCGCGCATCTGCGACACTTCCGGGTAAAGGTGCGGTTCGCCGAGCTGGCCGAACACCGATTCGTTCTCGTACAGCGTGCCGCTGTGGGTCACTTTCTCGTGATGGACGTTATTCAGGAAAACCGCCTGATTTCTGCGCTTCATCAGCTGTGCCGACGGGCGGCGGTGCTGCCCGCTCAGCCAGAGCGACTCTTCCTTGATCACCGGATCGAGCTGAAACTGCGAGGGATAGGGCAGCTTCTCAACAAAGCCTACCTGCAGCTCGTATTCGTAAGTTTCGGTTTCTACCGCCAGGTTCATCCGTCGCAGCTGGTCGCTGCGGGTTTTACCCGCCCAGAACACTTTCAAAATCCCGCCTTCATTCGCCAGAGCCTGAGAAAACTGCCCCTGCGCGGCGCTGTGCATCAGGTGGATCGCCTTGTAAATATTTGATTTTCCGGTGCCATTCGGGCCGAAGACAATGTTGAGTTGTTCCAGCTCCAGCGACATATCGCGAATTGAGCGGTAGTTTTGAATGTGCAGGGTGTTAATCACAGGCCGATCCCTTTTTTGCGTTATAACCTGTATATATTTACAGCCTTTCAGGCGAAATGCAAAAAAGAGACGACAGTGAGGATGTCGTCTAAACGGGCTACTGCTTCGGGCCCCTGAGGGTCAATGGGGGCCTTCGCCTTATTGATTATTTAACGGCCAGACGCAGACCCAAATCATCAGGATAGGGATCAAAGTAGTTTTGCGTCATCAGATACTGATCCGGGTATTCGGCAAGGTAATGTTTTAGCAGCGTGATCGGCGCAAGAATGGGCAGAAGCCCTTCGCGGTAATGCAGGATCACGTCACGAAGCTCACCCCGCTGGCGGCTGTTAAGCTGATTGCGAAAATAGCCCTGAATATGCATCAGCACGTTGGTGTGATTTTTCCGCGAGGCGGGCTTTTTCAGGATGGTCATCAGTTTTTCGCGGTACGCCTCGAAGAACGCGTCCAGATCGTCCCATTCATGCAGCGAGGCGACAAACGGGCCAATCTCACGGTAACCCGCCTGATGGTGTGCCAGCAGCTGCAGTTTGTAGCGGCTGTGAAAATCCAGCAGCGCGCGGCGCGTCAGGCCGTTTTTACGCAGCGTGTTCAGTTCGTGCAGCGCAAAAACGCGCTCGACGAAGTTTTCCCGCAGCACCGGATCGTGCAGACGGCCATCCTCTTCTACGGGCAGCCACGGCCAGGTTTCAAGGAGCGCGGCGGTGAACAGCCCGACGCCCTCCTTGCGGCCCCGGTTGCCGTTTTCATCGTACACGCGCACGCGTTCCATGCCACAGCTGGGGGATTTTGCACAGACGATAAACCCGGCGAGATCGCCGATCTTAGGCAGATAGCTGGCCGTAAAGTCGGCCATTTTCTGCGTGACGTCATCATGCGGCGGATGGCTAAAACGCATCTGCGTGTCGCCGCCGGTCGTCATGATCAAACGCAGCGCAGGGCGTGGTGTAGGCAGGCCGATGGCCATTTCGGGGCAAACGGGTCGGAAATTCACCCACTGGGCCAGCTCATCCATGACGAAACCCATACGCTTATGCCCGCCGTCAAAGCGAACGGCGGACCCGGTCAAGCAGCCGCTAATACCCAGCACAGGTTTCGTTGTCATGGTATGTTCCTCCAGAGCCAATACTTAAAACTTACACAATCTTGCTTATTTGTCCAAGTATTGGCGGAGGTATTTTTTATTGCCTTTTAAAATCAATAGTTTTTAACTGCCCTTGTAGGTTGAATAACCGTACTGACTCAGCAGAAGTGGAATGTGCAGTTTCTCGTTGGTCCGGGTGACGGTAAACAGCACCGGTACTTCCGGGAAGAATGTCTCCAGCTTTTTAGCGTGGAAATAGTTTGCGGTTTTGAAGGTCACTTTATACACGCCAGGCTGCATGTCCTGTTCCTGGGGATAGAGCGATTTAATACGTCCGTCATGGTCGGTTTTGCCGCTGGCAACCGGGATCCATTTGTCCTGCTGCTGCTTTTCCAGGGTAACGGTGACATCCGATGGCGGCATGCCGGTTTGCTGGTCGAGAACGTGTACGCTCAGCGTGCCGGCAGGGGCACTGAAGGCGGCAGGGGCAAAAGCCATGGAGGCCAGGATCAGCAGAGGGGCAGTTTTTTTCATGTTGTTTTCCTGTGAAGTTGTCAGTCACAGGAAAACGTTAGCATCTGCGGCGCGGAAAAATATTCAACTTTTCGTGAAGATTCCCGCAGGAGAAAATCATTAGAGGATAATGACCTCAAGGGAAAGCTGCTGCTGCCACTGCGCCACCTGTTTTTTCCGCGCGGCGGTCAGTTTACCGCTGGTGACCAGCAGCCATTTGCGATCGGGAAATATCTCCGGTGCCAGCGTGGCAGGGGGCGTGGGTAATACGTCGATGCGGTGACCCTGACCGGTCCGCGACAAGGCTTCGAGCCAGATTTCACACGGGTCGTTCAGGTACCAGCCGCTGAGCAGAATGTTATCGCCCGGCGCTTTTTTATCGCCTTCGAGGCAAAACGAGGTGTAGGCGATGAGGATGCCGTCGAGGATCGCGCGCAGAGTCATGGCGGCGGCGACGTTGGCGGACACCTGGCTGCGCAGCGGACGCAGCACGTTGGTCACCAGCTCAGGTCTGGGGTATTCGCGGCCCGCGTCGTAAATCATCTGGCGCAGGGACTCGATTTTGCCCCCCTGCAGGCGTTCCAGCATGTTCTGCTGTAGCGTTTGCCAGTTGTTGGTCCGGCGGGGTACAGGGCGCTCAAGCAGGGGTTTTACCTGGCCAATGGGCACGCCTTTTTTCACCCAGTCGAGGATTTTCAGCGCCTGCTGAACGTCTTCATCGCTGTACTGGCGGTGGCCGCCCTCCGTGCGCTGTGGCTTGAGTAAACCATAACGACGCTGCCACGCCCGCAGCGTGGTGGCGGTGATGCCGCTAAGTCTGGCGAATTCGCCGATGGAGTAAGCCATGTCCATGTCCAGAGTGGAGGAATACTCTCAATATACTACGAATTTTTCAGAACGGGATGAAGCGCCGAAAGGGTGCACTACACTTAACATCCAACCGTGCAAATGAAAGGAATTCTCATGAAGCTATGGCCTGTTGTCACCGGGGTTGCCATTGCGCTGACCCTTGTAGCCTGTAAATCCCCCACGCCGCCGAAAGGCGTGCAGCCTGTTTCCGGTTTTGATGCCAGCCGCTATCTCGGCAAGTGGTATGAAATCGCCCGCCTGGAGAACCGCTTTGAACGCGGGCTGGAGCAGGTGACGGCCACCTACGGCCAACGGAGCGATGGCGGAATCAGCGTGCTTAACCGGGGTTACGACCCGGTGAAGAACAAATGGAACGAGAGTGAAGGCAAAGCGTACTTTACCGGCGCGCCAACCACCGCCGCGCTGAAGGTTTCGTTCTTCGGCCCGTTCTACGGCGGCTATAACGTCATCAAGCTGGACGATAAGTACCAGTACGCGCTGGTCAGCGGCCCGAACCGCGACTACCTGTGGATTTTGTCGCGCACGCCAACCGTGCCGGACGCGGTGAAGCAGGATTACCTGAACACCGCGCGCAGTCTGGGCTTCCGGGTCGATCAGCTGGTGTGGGTAAAACATTAACCCCTACTGGTACGAGAACGTAATGCTTGCCAGCGCGTTCGCCGAGCCGGGGACCAGTTCGCCGGTTCGGATGTATTGCGCCTGGAACGGCAGCGACAGGGTTTGTGCCGCAGTGGTGCTCTGGATAAAGAACTGATTAGTTGTGCCCGCCGCCGAGCTGTCCGGCCCCATCATCAGCGGGCCGGTGCCGTTATAGAAAAACTGCACCCCTACGCCGGACGCGGTGGAGTCGCCGGTCAGCGTCACCACCGACGAGGTGTTTGACGGCGTGGTCTGATCGGTCATCACCGCGCTCACCGCGACGTTCGCGTCACAGGTCAGGCTGACGTTAAACGCACCCGAAGGCGATGTACTGCCCACGGTGGCCAGCGTGCGGATATCGATCGTACCCAGATCGACGTTCGCGCTTTTGGTGCCCACCGTACAGCCGCTCGCCGTCACGGTGATGGTGGTGGGGTTAATGATGACCTTTGCCGTTTTGACCTCGTTGTTATAGGCGGTTAGCACCGCGGCGTTGATAGTCGGAATTTGATACACGCCGGATTTCAGGGCGACACCGGTTTTTATGAAGGTGACCTTTGCCGACCACCCCAGATCCTGGGTGCTTGTACTGGTGCCTTCTGCCGGATAGCTCTGCGTCACACCGGTTTGCAGGGGAATGTATTTGGTCCCATTAAAATCCTTCAGCCCGATGATATACCCCACCCCCGGCACGCCGGTTTCAAAAATGGTGTAGTTCACCCCGTCGACGGTGACCGTCATCCCGCTTGAGATCGCGCTGCTGCTCGGCTCCAGCGTGCTTTTAGTGCAGTGAAAAACAAACCCACACCAGAACACCTGTTGTACGCTGACGGAGGCGCTCCAGGTGGAGCCGATAATGCTCCCCGGCATAACTGAATCTGCCGGGCCGCTGTAGGTCATCGGCTGCGGGGAGAGGGTGATATCTGATTTCCATTCCATCGCCTGTGCGCTGGCGCAGAGCAGTAATCCGCTAATAAATAAGAATAAACGCATCATTGATACTCCGTAGTCCAGGTGGCAAAGGCGGAGACGTCTCCGGCATTCACCGGCGCGCCCGTGGCGGCCAGCCGAGCGTAGAAGGTCATCTCTACGCTGTCATCGCCCGGCGTGCCCCGGGCGGTGGTTTGCGTGTCGAGGGGGATCAGCCCGCCGTCTTTATCGAGGATCTGCACCGCCACGCCGGTGGCGCCGCCGTCGGCAATTTTCACCAGCTGCGGGTTGTCGTTATCCGGCGTGCCGCTGAAGCGGATTTTGACCCCGGCAAAGGTTGGCCCGCACGCTTCAAGCCTGATCGTGAAGGGCGTTTTGATATTGCTGACCGCGCCTGCACGGGGGAATTGTTTAATCCCGATGGTACCCAGCGGAACGTCCTGCTCTTTAGAGTCCGCCGCAACAACGCAGGTGTTGCCGATCAAATTCCCGGTGACGGAAACCAGCACGTCATAGCCGCGAACCGGGAACGTGAAGATCAGCAAAGCGATGCTGAACGTCCGAAGCGTTACTGACATACCACCTCCTGTGAATAGAGCCCGGTACGGGCGTTATAGCTCTGCTTATTCAACGCGTAGTTGATGGTGCAGCGCTGGTCGCTGTTGCGCCCCCATACGGCACTCAACGTGCCCTGCTCGGTTAACCCCGACAGATACAGGCTGCCGCCGTCGCCGACGATGCCGCTGGTTTTGTCATCGTTCAGTGAGACCAGCGTGCCGAAGGGCAGCACGTCGTTGCCGCGGCGCACGACAAACATCGCTTTTTTCCCCTGGCGTGTGACAAGGGTGGCGCGAACCAGCGCGCCGTCGGTCGGCGTTTTGTTGACGATGGCATTCTCCAGCTCCACGTCATTACCTGCGGTTGTGACATCCAGCGCGACCTGGTTCACGCGGTACGGCGTGGCGTAGGGGATCACCGCGTAGCCCCGGCTGTCGGTTTTGATACCCTTGTGGTTAAGCACGGCAACGTCACTGGCGCCCGGGGCTTTCACCAGAATGTTGGTGTTGCCGAGCGGCTGGCTCAGCGTCAGACCATCTTCATGCAGCACCGCACCGCCGCTTATCCCGTAGCTGAGGTTGCGGGAATCGCGGGTGTAGCTGTAGCCCAGGTTGTAGTCTCCTTTTGCGCCTTCGTATTGCAGTGTGGCGTCGCCGCCGTAGTGCTGCTGCGCGCTATAGCGCTGGTTGACGCTGTAAAACAGGTTCTCCTGGCCCGGCAGATAACCGCTCACGCCGGTACTGGCCGTAGTGCCGGTTGAATCCGCATGGGTGGTGGTAAAGCGGGCGCGGGTCGACAGCGCCGGGTTGCCCAGCGGCACCGAAAGTGACATCGCCAGCACGTTATCTTTTTTGTCGTCATACAGGCTAGAGCTGCGCTGAACGCTGACGCCAAGCGACACGTTACGAAACGTGGCATTCCACGCGAACTGCAAACTTTGCGTGGTTTTCGACGTGTTCCAGTAGGTTTGCTGATCCCACGACAGCGACAGCGAACCGTATTGCCCCATCGGCTGTGACAGCAGCAGCTGGTTTTTGGCCTTACGCGACATGCGCAGGTTATATACCGTGTCGTAGTGGGTGGTGACGGTGCCATCGTCTTCCACAATCTGCTTTGGGGATCCGCCCGCCATGCCCTTGTACGTGGTATCGCTCAGGGTATAAAACCCTTTCGTTGAGTAGCGCAGCGAGAAAAAATTAACCCGCGTGCCGATATCATTCAGCAGCTTGCTGTAACGCAGGCGCACGGAATCGCCGGTGTAGTGCTGGTCGTCCGCCAGCTGGCTGCGGGCGTGGGTCAGGTCGATGGAATACGCGCCAAAGCGCCCCAGGTTCTGCCCAATCCCGAAGGCCAGACCGTTATAGCGATCGGCAAACTGCGCCCCACCGTAAAATGTCAGGCCATAACGCCAGCCGTAGAACAGCTCGCCCTGCACGAAAGATGGCGCATCCTGATGGCCCATCGGACGATATTTCCCTGCTCCCAGGGCATATTTCAGCTGTCCGTTACGCACCAGGTTTGGCACGCTGGCATACGGAAGCGTGTACTGCGTCTGGCTGCCGTCGTTCTCCTGGATCGTGACCGCGAGATCGCCCCCGGAAGAGGTCGGGTAGAGATCTTTCAGCACAAACGCCCCCGGCGGCACTGAGGTTTGATAAATGATGTTACCGTTCTGGCGAACCGTCACCGTGGCGTTGCTGCGGGCGATGCCGCGCACTTCCGGCGCATAGCCGCTCAGGCTGGCAGGCAGCATATTGTCATCGGTTTTCAGGGCAATGCCGCGCAGGCCCACGGCGTCGAACACCTGGGCGGAGGTATACGTTTCCCCGGCGTAAACCTGCGCGTTCAGGGCGGGAATATCCCGCTGCAGCCAGGTCTGCACGTGGGTGAGTTCGTTAGTATCTTTGGTCCACGTGGTGAAATCACGCAGCCGCCACGCGCCGAGATTGATGCCGCTGTTCAGGCTTGCAAACAGCTGCTGGTCGCGCGTGCGCGTCTCGCCCTGATAGTCATTGTTCGAGCCGTTTACCACATAGTTCAGCCACGCGGCAGGAATGCCCGCTTCCCAGCTTTCCGGGCTGACATACCCGCGCGGCAAATTGCGCATCGCGCTCTGCGGTACGGTGAAGCTGAGGGAGAGCGTCTGCTGGTCAAAATCAAACCGGGTATCGGCAAACGCCTCCGTCAGAAAAATGCAGCGCTGCGCGAGCGGCACTGCGCCGCCTTTCGCCTGCTGGCTGTCGATGCCCAGCGCCGCGATCTGTTCAGGCGTGAGGCATGGCAGGGCTTCCCCTGTATTTTCAGCGGTGCGGAACGTGACATTGCCGGTGAACGCATAGTTGTTATTGATATACACGTTGAGGTTGTGATCGCCTGGCGGTAATGCGCTCCCGGCGTTGACCCAGGCGAGATCGGCGCTGTTGGCGCTCTCACCGTTGAGGAACGCAGGGTTAAATTGCAACGCGCTTTCAGCCGCCATGGCCTGCCGAATTACCAGGGAGATCACCGTGGCACACAGGATTTTTCTTTTCACGTGGTCACGCCTCACAGTCGGGATTATTGGGACAATACCGCGCGTGTCGCGGGCGTCCATGCGCCGTAATCGTTAATGGTCTGGTAGCTCACGCTGCTGGCGTGGCTGAAGGTTTCGCCCAGCGTTACGCTGGATTTCGGCGGCACCATCACCGGCTGTACCGGCATGCCATCGATTTTCAGGTTGATGGTGGTGAGGTAGTACGGCGTTGGGTTGCTGAGCGTGACCTTTCCGCCGCGATAGGCTCCGGTGAGGCTTTTCCAGGCGTCCCCTGCGCCTTGCCCAAGGCTCTCCGGGCGATAAAACACCTTGATGCGGTTTGCCGAAGCAAACTGCAGCGAATTGCCGGAACCGCTTTTGGTCTGCTGTGGAATGGCTTTCACCGTCATCCAGTAGAGCGTTTCGCGATCCTCTGGCAGGGCTTTACCGTTAAACATGATTTTCACCGCGCTTTCGCTGGCCGGTTTCATGACGAACAGTGGCGGCGTAATAACGAAGTCGTTGGTTTTTTGCCCTTTTTCGTTTTCCATCCATGACTGGATCAGGAACGTGGCGTCGGGATGCGTGTTCCTGACCTGCAGCATGGACTGGTTAGTAGTGCTGGAGTAGACCATTCGCGTGGCGCCCAGCCCTACGCCGCCTGCATATGCGGCGGATGAACATAATGAAATAGCCAGACAGATCCCTGCTTTTGCGCGCATGGTGCGTCTCCTTAAAGCTGAGTCAGGCCCGGCCAGCGAACCGGGCCTGAAAATTACGAGTAGGTAACGGTGTAGGTTGCAACCGCGCTGGCATCACCCGCCGTGGCGTTGCCCTGCGGTGAGTAATATTTCGCGCTGAAGTTCAGGGTGTTGGCCCCCGCACGCAGAGGAATGGCGGCGGCAGGTTCACCCAGCTTCACCACTTTGCCCTGCTCGTCGTACAGGCGAATCGCAACGTGCTGCGCCGAGTTAGCGCCGCCGTTTGCGCCAACGGCCAGGCTGTTGGCATCGGCCGCATCCGGCGTACCGGTAAAGGTCACGGCCACGGTGGTGGCGGCAATCGGGTTGTCTTCCGTTGAGGCGGAGGTATCGGCGATTTCGCAATCTTCCAGGGTAATGGAGAAGGCTTTTGCGGTGCTGGCTTCACTGCCTGCCGCGGCCAGCGTGGCGGTACGCACTTCGCCCATGTCGACATCAATGTTGGCGCTGCCAGCACTGATGGCGCAGGCTGAGGTCACCACCTTGCCGCTGAAGTTCACCGTACCGCCGCTGGTGGTTGCAGCGAACGCCGACCCTGCTGGCAGTACTGCCGCAACGGCGACGGCAAGCAGTGTTTTCGTTTTAAATTGAGCTTTCATTGTCCTGATTCCATGTTGTCGTTATGTCGGGTTGTGCTCTTGGTCGACAGATCTAACTGGTTAAAAAGACCAGCAAATCTGTCTTATTTCTGAGCCCAAGTTTTCTTATCGCTGAGCTTTTTAACGCGCTGACGCGGCGGTAAGAAAGCTGCTCTGTTTCGGCGATATAACGCATATCCAGACCTTTTCGCAGATCCTTCAATACTCGCCATTCGCCCGGCGTCAGCGATAACGCCGTGGGTTTCTTTTTTGGGCGATATCGGCTATCGACCATTTTTAATAAGCTGGCTCGCCAGTGATAAAGTGGCTCCTGCAGCGAGATATAGGCATCTATATCGCCGCGTATCCACAGCCAGGAATTGGCTGGCGCGGAATACATACAAATAAGGACGTCAGGCTGGCGGGATTTGATGTTTTTTATATATTTCAGGCAATCAAATCCCGCGTGATACTTTTCCGTGCCGGATAAAAAAATGACATCAACGGGGGTGGTTAAAAACACGGTTTCCATTAATGAATAATCATCGCTTGATGCTATTATCTGCATTTCAGGAACCATGTTTTTTAATACCGCGGCGATCCCCTGACGTGAAAAGTGATCGCCTCCCAACAGTGCGGTTGTTAAATGACGTTTATTTCCGGTTTTATTCGCCATGTTATTCCCTCGATTTATAATTGTAATGAGGCTCGCCCGTCTGGCAGAACGATGCCTGTATTTTCGAAGCAATTAAGCATTGCACGGTATGGAGTCACTATACGGATAGTGCGAAACAGGTAATCTGAATTAATCTTAATTTGTATTAAGTTGAGCTAAACGGATTTCTTCATTATCTCCCTGCCGTACCGGCTGCCTCATATTTGCCTGTAATTAATCATACCGACACTTTTTAATGAAAAGTTGGCTTTACTAAATGTTTTGTAAGGAAATTGTCTGGTGATGTCAGGTATTCGGCCCTGTTACTTACTTCTGATAACAATTTCAGGGTGAAACTGTTAATTATGACGGGGCTTTTAGACGAGTATGAGATGACTAAAAATGCCGACAGGCCGCGTCTTGTCTGGTTTCCTCGGAAAAAGTGAATAAAGGTCTCTGAATAATTCAGACACGGATGGCCGAAGCGTTCAATTCGCCGTTTTGTCGAGTTTTGTCAGTGTCAAGTCCGCGTGGGGAAAGGTAGCATGAGGCATTTTCAGGTGCTTTGCCAGATCTCATATGGCCAAAAAGGCGGTTAAGAGAACTTCAGATAAGCGGTTAAGAAAAAATAAAAATAAGATTTTTCGCCAGGCGCCAGGATATACAGACGCGGGTTTATCGGTCACATTAATCCTTAAACCGGCGTTTACAGGAGGTATTTAACGAGTCTTATGCATAAGTATTATATCATTAATGGCATCGTCGAGTTTCATCCAGCGGCCAGCACATTACGCGACCTCAATAATCCTGAACAGGTGGTGGTATTAAACTCGCCTGCCGGACGTTGTTTGCTGTTATTGATTGAAAGAGCCGGGAGTATTGTCACTCAACAGGAGTGTATGGACATTGTCTGGCAGCGTCGGGGAATGATGGTGTCGCCGAATACCTATTACCAGAATATCTCTATTCTGCGTAAGGGGCTGAAAAAAGCCGGGTTTGAAACCGATCCAATCGTCACGATCCCCCGTATTGGCCTGACGCTGGCAAGCGATACGCAAATTACGATTAAAGAGGCGCAGTTGCCCTCGGCAGAGCCAGAAGCACCGGTCCAGACCGTTCAGGAAGAGGATGGCGTGCCGCAGCCCGTGGCTCCTGTGACTCCCGTTGCTCCGGTTGCGAAACGTCGCTTCTGGCTGGTGGGCGCACTGCTGGCGCTGCTGTTAATCATTAGCGTGAGCGTCATCAGCTATAGCCGGCCGCATGACAACTATTTTGTGGACGGTTACCGCTTCACGACAATGATGGGAGAGTGTCGGCTCTATTTTGCCCGCGATATCGAGACGCCGCAGGACAGGGAAAAAGCGCTGGCCTATGCTGCGCCATTTAAAGATGAATGCAGCAGTTATCCCTGGATCTATATCAGTGGATATAGCCTGTTGCCGCGTGCTTCGGTGATCCGCTGCGACCGGGCAATGACGGAACCAAACCGTTGTATGTCAGATTACTTTATTCAGGATCATTAATATGGCTCGTTACCGTCAAACGCTGTTAACGCTCTGTTTGTGCCTGCTGGTGGGGGCGTTAGCCGCTGGTTATTATCTGTGGCAGCGTTATTACATTCACCCTTTTGCCTGTCAGGTGAACTTTATTCAGCACCATCCTGAAGAGACACTGACCCTGTGGCTAAATTATACGGTGGACGGTAACAACGGCACGCTCAGCATGAACGGTCGGGTGAAAAGCGATCCGGGTAAGACCTTTAATCGTAAAATATTCTTTCAGGTAGAGCGCAAAGATAATGTCTATTACATGCGATCTGTCCGCAATATCAAATTCCCCGATGATGACGTGAGCGACAGCTGGCTGGAGCAGTACGAACCGTTATTTTTCATCTACCCCAACGAGAGTATTTATATGCGAATTAAGAAACAGCAGAATGATAATTATTTATTCATTCTGGGGACGTTACCGACCTATGTGTGCCACCCCTCAAAAACGGAGGGCTGAACGGGAAAAGCGTTGCTGTTTTGTGGTCATCATTTATACTTTATTGAACCGCTAAGAAATATCTTAGAGTAATATAAGAGCAACACAATATGTTGCGATAATGTAATTAATATTTTTTGGCAAGGTAATGAAAACTTTAATTGATGACTCATGCAGGCGTGGTTCTGCACGAAATAAACCCCTGCATATCGGTTTATTTCTGTGGCCCCATTTTTCGTTATTAGCCTTATCGGGGTTAATGGAGGCGTTGCGTACGGCGTCCTGTGTACAAAAATCCAGACAGAAAATCGCGTTCAAACTCAGTCTGATAAGCACCCGGGCGGAATTGCCCATCACCAGCAGCGCCGGTATTAGCGTGCAGCCTGAAGCCGCGCATCTTACTCCGGGGGAATACGACTATATTGCCGTGATTGGCGGAAGCCTGGAGGATCTGGATAAGGGGCTCCCGGACGACCGGGCATTTCTTGCAGAGGCGCATCACAACGCCATTCCGCTGATCGGTATTGGCACCGGGAGCTTTATCCTGGCGGAAGAGGGGATCCTCAATGAACGGCGCGCCTCGATCCATCCTTATCATCATGACGTCTTCACGCAACGGTTTCCGCAGGTTTATGCCGAGCAGGGGCTGGATTTTATCGATGAAGGCGATGTGCTGACCTGCCCGGGCGGGATCTCGACGCTGACGCTAACCACGGCGCTGATTCGCGCCCATGCGGGCGACGATATTGCCGCCACCACGTCACGGCGTTTATCGCTCTCACCGCACGCCGTTACTACCCCACGGCCTGCCAATATTGCGCTGATCCCGGACTCGCGGCTGCGCAGAGCGGTCATGATCATCGAACAGTACCTGACACGCCCGCTTAGCGCCGCCGGGCTGGCCCAGGACGTCAAGCTGAGCGAGCGTCAGCTAAATCGCCTGTTTCACGCTGAGTTTGGTAAAACGGCACGTGAATTTATCCGCAGCGCCAGATTGCGCTATGCCTGCTGGCTGTTGAAGAACTCGCAGCAAAGCGTCACGGACATTGCGCGGCGGATGGGCTTTAGCGACTGCGCCCATTTTATTCGTCATTTCCAGCTTGAGTACGGCTGTACGCCAGGGGTATGGCGCACGTCGCAGAGCTAATGCCCCGATTTCGTGCTTTCTTCGTAGGGTATTACTGGTTTGCCTGGATACACTTCCGTTAAAAGCCCAACGGGGGGACGATGACATGAACTGGCAGCCTTTTCGCGGCAGCGCACCGGGAAATATGACCATTTTCAGTGCCTCATTTCCTGATGTCAGCGACCAGTGGCCGATGAAAGACGAGACTGCCCGGGAGATCAACGCGCTTAACCGGGCCCTGAAAGCCGACCCGGCGCTTCGCCCTCCGCTGATTGAATACGAAGAGGGCGGGCAGGCGGTGCTTGTCCCGCAGAACCGTTACTCCGAACAGGCTTTTCGCAACCGGCCTGCGCTTCTCGCGTGGCGCGCCCGGCTGGTTCCCACCGCGCTGGCGCTGTTTGTGGTGCAAAATCCGCTGGAGGACCGCCTCCCTGAAGGCACGAAAATGGACAGCGACAGCCGCCAGTGGTTTATTCACGCTAACGACGCCATCGGCGTGCGCTCCCGCGCAAAAGTGCTGGCTGCGCTGGTAGAGAAGTACATCCATAACGAGAGCGAGAACAACTGGGTGAGCCTGGCCAGCGGGGCGGCCATTCCCGTGCTGGAGGCGCTGCGCAACGCAAAGCTCGACGGTCAGCAGGTGTACCTGACGCTGGTAGATAAAGACCCCGTCGCGCTGAGCTGGGCCGAGACCATGGCCGCGCAGGAGGGGCTGGTTGTGGGCGAACAGCTGACGCTGCTCAGGCGCAACCTGCTGCATACGCTGGTGCGTAACGACGATTTACTGCTGGAGCTAGGCGAGCATCAGGCCGAACTGGTCGACGCGCTGGGCATATTTGAGTACTTCAACGATACCGATGCGGTGACTTTCCTGCAGCGCGCGCTGCGGCTGGTGAAGCCCGGCGGGGCGGTGGTTGTGTCGAATATGCTGACCAGCAGCCCGCAGATCGACTTTGTGCTGCGCGGTATTGGCTGGGAGGACATCCATCCCAGGTCGTTGCAGCAGTTGCAGGATATCCACCTTGCGGCGGGCGTGCCGGTGGAGAATGTCACCGTGGTGGTACCAAAGGATGGGGTGTACGCGGTGATGGAGGTGAAGGTTTAGCGCGATCGGTTCCCTCTCCCTGTGGGCTGAGGGGGAGCAGCACGCACAGCGTGACTTGCATTAGTTCGGTTTTCCAAACATGATCCCCTCATGAAAATAGAAACCGCACATCCCTCACACTTCGAACGCCTGGTCGCAATCTGGGAATCCTCCGTTCGCGCTACCCATCACTTTTTACAGGAAAGCGATATCGCGGCTCTGCGCCCACTATTGCTCAACGCGTATCTGCCAAACCTCACCGTCGTGATGGCCCGCGATGATGCAGGTATTATCCACGGCTTTTTAGGCGTGGATGAAAACCGCATTGAAATGCTGTTTGTTGATGATGCGAGCCGGGGAAAGGGCGTGGGGAAATTACTGCTGCACTATGCCATCGCAGAGTTTGGTGTAAACGAAGTGGATGTGAATGAGCAAAACACGCAGGGCGTCGCGTTTTATCGCCATATGGGGTTTGTGCAGGTCGGCCGCTCAGAGGTTGATGGGCAGGGGAATCCGTTTCCGTTGCTGCATATGCGGTTGAATCGGGATTAGCGCTTAGCCTGCTTATCCCATTTTAATAAGCCGATAATATCTTTCTCTCCCTCGGCTTCTTTCAACAGGCGCTGCTTCTTTTCATACTCAATGTATTCTGAACACGCCTTTTCATCCGCCGCTTTTTTGCTGATTTTGCCTGCGCCTTCTAAAACGTCCCGGTCGTTAAATTGCAGGAACTGATCGAGTTTGGTTTGCCAGTCTCGTAAAAATACCTGCTTGCGGCGTTTGGCCTGATCTTCAGCAAAGTCGAGCCACATATTAACGACACGATTTAGTTCGCTGACTTCATCCTGAGACAGATAATTTTTTGCTGTGGTGACATCGCTTTTACGGACTTCTTCGCCTTTATAGCTGGTCAGCCCCATATACGGTTGCGTGGCGTCCGCACGCTGGTGAATCAACTCAGCGGCGGTAAGGCCGGTGCAGGCAAAATGCAGTTTATTCTGGATGGTCTGGAAGAATTGCGTGGTTTCTTTGAGTGACGGCTGATAGTCAGCGGCTAATGCAAAAATCTCCCTCACACGGAGATAAACCCGGCGTTCGCTGGCCCGTATATCGCGAATGCGTTCCAGCATTTCATCGAAATAGTCAGGTACGGCGGATGATCCCACAGGCGGGTTTTTCAGGCGCTCGTCGTCCATAACGAAGCCTTTTACCAGATATTCCTGCAGCGTTTGGGTGGCCCACTGGCGGAACTGTGTCCCTCGCGTGGAGCGGACGCGATAGCCGATGGCGAGAATGACGGGCAGGCTATAGTGAAGTGTGTTGCGATTAACCTTGCGCTGACCTTCTTGCTGAACTTGTAAGTAAGACTTACAAGTTGCTTTTTGTTCAAGCTCACCCTCTTCGTAAATAGCTTTAATATGCTGTGTAATGGCTTGAGGAGTGACCTGATAAAGAGCCGCTATGGCTGCTTGCGACAGCCAGAGCGTTTCATGTTCAAAGCGACATGTGATGCGAACAGTTCCATCATCGCTGGCAAACATAATAAATTCGCCAGCCGGAGAGTGGATTACGTTTTGATCTGCCATGTCGCCTCCCTCTTTTGAGTAATTAACCTTACCAGCGTGTAGTATGCCAGAAACAGCCGCTAAGCCAGGTGGTTTGTATTTGATTTTGCGAGGCGCTTTCCATGATGCTGAGCTTGGATCGCCGCAAGCGCGTCCTCTATCTCAGTGAGCTTTGCTTTCGTCTGTTTATAATCATCCTGCAACCTCTGCTCCTGCTCGTTATACGCCACCAGAACGATGCATCCTTTCATCACCTTTACGGTCACTTGATGTCCGGTTTCAAACCCTGCCGCGCGTAGCCATTTGCCTGACAGAATGATATTGGGCGTGGATTTGTCGAAAACATTCGGGCGATATCCCACAATTAACGAACGCTCGGTTCCGGATTGGTCGGTGTCTGGGGTAGAATGCGAATCAGCCATAATCAACTCCTTGATAGTTGGTGAGGTTAGACGCTCCTGTTGTGTTCCCGCACATCGGAGCGTTGCTTGTAAAGGAGGGTTAGGTGGCCTCCTATATGGCTCAGAGTATATGGATAGGTGGCCTCATGTCAATCATATCGCGCGAAAAAAAACCAAAAGGCGGTGGGCAGTCCCCGCAATTTAAGATGCGTATTGATCCGGCATTGAAGGAGCAGTTGGATGCCGTGGCGGCTGAGGAAGGGGTGAGTCTCGCCAGTTGGTTGAAGGAACTGGCGAGGGAGGCTTTACGACGAAAAGGCCTGGAGCCAAAGGGATAATTCACTACGGGTTCATCGCACTTCGACAATGAGTCGCGGTTGCTAAGCAAGGGCAAGTCTGCGCACCGTCATCAGGAAGTCGTAAGAGGTCGTCTCCCACAGCTCAGGCGAAAAATCAAATCCATATCGGCTTTTGAACTCATCATCCAACTTGTCTCCGTAACACTCAATGAAAGTATCAATCTCTCCGGCTAACTCTTTTAACAACCAACCAGGTGCCGTCTTTTTAAATAGCCCAATTATTCCCTCAATTGTATCCTCATCATCATTAATGAGGTCATAATCCTGATTGAAGTAACCATGAATCAACTGATCAAGATGATAGAAATTTTGCATAATTCACCTACGGGGTCGGGAATTCAGTAAGGATATAGTAAGGCTTACCATTATATTCTTTCAGCTCAATAACAATCCTCACACTTCGCATGCTGATACGCTGTGTACTACCTCGTGAAAACCCATATCCAATCTCCTGACCTGCCGGGTAAACGATAGTGAGGCGCCCCCCTCTGTTTCCCCCGCCAAGTAATGATTTTATATTTGCTCGATTATAATATATTGCTCTTGATATAACGCTTTCTGCAACGTTTAAATTTTTAAATGTTGAAGACATTATGAGTCGCTTATTCTGCTCGAATCGGGCAAGTAACTCATTATCCGTTTCTACTGCTCCAAGTAAAACGCCAAGCCCCCCCAGTAATCGGTTACTTAGCGTTTCCGCTTCTGTCACGCTCTTATCTGAAAGCACCGCCGCCAGTTGTACCGGTGACATAACGACGGTCATTCCACTTTCTTCCATAATATAATTCCATCACCATATCCTTACCCGATAATAACCATAAATATCTTCGTTTGGTAAGAATAAATTCCTAATCTGTCTTTCTTGTTAAATTACGAAATAATAGTAGATGTAAAAGGATCGACTATTATTTAATATAGAGTCAAAGATAGCGTGTCGGACTGCCACGGCTCAGTGAATAACAATGCGAATGAAAATAGAGGTTTTTTAGACTTTCTTGGATAGTTGCGGACGAACTTTTGGCGGAAGATCACAGGAGTCGAACCTGCCCGGGAACGCTGGCGCCCCCAACTGGATTTGAAGTCCAGCCACCTCACCGGAGATGACGATCTTCCGCGCCTGCATTGCTACATGGAGGCGGGGCGCATTATAGCTACTTTCAGACATTTACCACATACCCCGACACACTTTTTTCACCTCTCTTTTGACCTGAACACCCCCATTTCAGTTAATTCTTAAGAAAATCCTCAGGTTAGCATTTCGTGCTCCGCGACATTTACCCCGATCACAAAAAACAAGAAACGTAATTTGCTAACCAGAAAACGCAATACTCGCTCCTGAAACAATGGTTTAAAACCTCTGTAACCGGTCTCAGTGCCTGTATCGCCACACTATAGGCACCTGACGGCCAGCAAAGGATTACAGAACCAGGAGGACGAAAGTATGAAAATCAGTGATGGAAACTGGCTTATTCAACCTAGCCTGACCGTGACGTATCCGGTCCAGGTGTTCGATGTGGAGCAGCAGGGCAATGACCTGGTGGTGTATGTGGCACCGCGCGACGTCCGCGAACGCGCGTGGCAGCTCGATACGTTGATGTTCACCGTCCGGCTCTTCGCACCGCAGGAAGGGATTGTCGGGGTGCGCATCGAGCACTTCCAGGGGGCGCAGGACAAAGGCCCGCACTATCCGCTCAACGTGCTGAAGGACGTAAGGGTCGAGACGGTAAATAACGCCGAATACGCCGAGCTGAAAAGCGGAAATCTCAGCGTGCGCGTCACCAAAGGCGAATTCTGGGCGCTCGATTTTCTGCGTAACGGCCAGCGGATCACCGGCAGTGAACTGAAAAACAACGGCTACGTGCAGGACAGCAACACGAATCGCAACTATCTGTTCGAACGTCTGGATCTGGGCGTCGGGGAAACAGTTTATGGCCTCGGTGAGCGCTTTACCGCCCTGGTGCGCAACGGTCAGCAGGTCGATACCTGGAACCGCGACGGCGGCACCAGCACCGAGCAGTCCTACAAAAATATTCCGTTCTATCTCACCAACCGCGGCTACGGCGTGCTGGTCAACCATCCGGAAAATGTGTCGTTTGAAATCGGCTCGGAGAAGGTCTCCAAAGTACAGTTCAGCGTCGAGGGCGAATATCTGGAGTATTTTGTGATCGACGGCCCGACGCCAAAAGCGGTCCTGGACCGCTACACGCAGTTCACCGGTCGTCCGGCGCTGCCGCCAGCGTGGTCCTTCGGCCTGTGGCTCACCACCTCGTTTACCACTAACTACGACGAAGCAACGGTGAACAGCTTCATCGACGGCATGGCCGAACGCGACCTGCCGCTGCACGTCTTCCATTTTGACTGCTTCTGGATGAAGGCCTTCCAGTGGTGTGATTTTGAGTGGGACCCGGTGACTTTCCCGGATCCAGAAGGGATGATCCGCCGCCTGAAAGATAAGGGGCTGAAGGTCTGCGTGTGGATCAACCCGTACATCGGCCAGAAATCGCCGGTGTTTAACGAGCTGAAAGAGAAGGGCTATCTGCTGAAGCGCCCGGATGGCAGCGTGTGGCAGTGGGATAAATGGCAGCCCGGGCTGGCGATTTACGACTTCACTAATCCGGACGCGTGCCGGTGGTACGCCGACAAGCTGAAGGGCCTGGTGGAGATTGGCGTGGACTGCTTCAAAACCGATTTCGGCGAGCGTATCCCGACGGATGTGCAGTGGTTTGACGGTTCCGATCCGCAGAAGATGCACAACCATTACGCCTTCATCTATAACGCGCTGGTGTGGAACGTGCTGAAAGAGACGGTAGGCGAGGAGGAGGCGGTACTGTTTGCCCGCTCGGCGTCCGTCGGCGCGCAGCAGTTCCCGGTACACTGGGGTGGCGACTGCTATGCCACCTATGAATCCATGGCGGAAAGCCTGCGCGGCGGGCTGTCGATTGGTCTGTCCGGCTTCGGGTTCTGGAGCCACGATATCGGCGGGTTCGAAAACACCGCCCCGGCGCACGTCTACAAACGCTGGTGCGCGTTCGGGCTGTTCTCCAGCCACAGCCGCCTGCATGGCAGCAAATCCTACCGGGTGCCGTGGGCGTACGATGATGAGTCCTGCGACGTGGTGCGCCACTTTACGCAGCTGAAATGCCAGCTGATGCCGTACCTCTATCGTCAGGCGGCGCTGGCACGGGAGTGCGGCACGCCGATGCTGCGGGCGATGATGCTGGAATTCCCGGACGATCCGGCGTGTGACTATCTCGACCGTCAGTACATGCTGGGGGATGCCTTGATGGTGGCGCCGGTGTTCTCCGAGGCGGGTGAGGTGCAGTTTTACCTGCCGGAAGGTCGCTGGACGCACTTGTGGCACAACGATGAGGTTCAGGGCTGCCGCTGGCATAAGCAGCAGCACGATTTCATGAGCCTGCCGGTTTATGTGCGCGACAACACCTTGCTGGCGCTGGGTAACAACAAGCACAAACCGGACTACGCCTGGAATGAGGGCACGGCCTTTCAGCTGTTTAACCTGGATGAGGGCGCAACAGCGGTGAGTAAAGTGCCTGCGACTGACGGTTCGGTGGTATTTACGCTGAAGGCGTCACGCAAGGGCGACACCGTGACCCTTACCGGCGCGGGTGACGCGCGGAACTGGTCGGTATGCTTGCGCAACGTGCAGAAGGTGACTGGTGTGAAAGGTGGCTCATACGCGGGCAGCGAGTGGGGCGTGGTGGTGAACGCGGAGGGGGATGAGGTGGTGGTTCACCTTTAATTCCCCTCACCCTAACCCTCTCCCCAAAGGGGCGAGGGAATGGTTTACTCCCTCTCCCTTTCAGGGAGAGGGCTGGGGTGAGGGTGGTGTTGAAACTACACCACCCGTCATGGTCTGCTGAACCTGCTGTTTATCCATATTTACCGCGCTCAGCTTGCCATTTACCGTTGGCTTCAGCGGGGCATTCGCCTGCACACTCCCGCTGGCAGTCAGCTGAATATTGCCGTCGCCGCTCACCGGCAGCGCGGGCCAGCCCCACTGCTGCAGGATGTTGAGCGGCACGCCGCGCCCGTTCAGGCTCACCGTGGTCTGTCGTTGCGCAAGCTGAGAAACCGTCGCGGTGGCTTCCAGAATGCCTTTCTCGGTAAAGGCGCTCAGATCGGTGATATTGACCGTGGCGGCGTTAGCGTTCAGCGCCAGCGACGGACGTCGCACGTCCACGCGGTTAAAGGTGGCTGCTGCGCCGTTTAGCGTGGCGCTGCCGCCCCATACGCCCCATTTGTGGTCCTGCGCCAGCTGCAGGTTAGCCCCATAGCCATCAAGAGAGGTGATCTGCCACGGGAACGCGGGATCAATGTCGATCACCAGGTTGCGGCTCAGGCCGAATTTCTTCAGCGTCACGCTGTTCAGCCATTCCGGCAGCGGATCCATCCACAGCGTTTTCCAGTTCTGCGGCAGGGTGTACTCCAGCCCGGCGACGGCGACATCGTCCAGTACCAGCGCTTTACCGTCGCGCAGCCAGTTGCCGGAGGTGCGCACCATGCCCCCTTCCCAGCGGGAGGTGAACTGGCGCAGCGCCACGCCCTGCGGAGAGAATTCCGCATTCAGGATCGGGTCGAACAGATGCAGCGAGCCGTAAATAAATTCGCTGGCATTCATGGATAAACGCCCGTCCTGGCTCTGCCAGTCTCCTTTGCTCAGCGTCAGGTTGCGCAGGCTGAGATCCAGATCGGTTACGGCCCAGTCTGGCCCCTGCAGGCGCGCATCGGTGACTTCCAGGCGGCCAATCTGCAAGGAGGGGATGGTATTGAGCGGCGCGAAGAAATCCAGCAGCGATTTATCGCTCTGCAGGCGGATCTCGTTCAGGCGCATGGTGTCGATGACCCAGCTTCCGTCGGCGTTGCGCAGGGCGGAGCCGGTAAGCGAGCCGCGCGCCATATCGGCGCCGATGGTGTTCAGCACCACCTCCTTGCCGTTCAGCTGGCCCTGGATTAGCACGTTAGTGGCCGGTACCCCGTTCAGGGTGAGCGAACCCGCGCTCATCTGGATCTGCGCATTTTTGCCCAGCACGTTACCCGCTTCTGGCTGCCACGGACTGACGCCGCCCGTCACTTTTTGCGCGCTTAAATCCCACTCCGTGTTGGGGCTGTTGAAGGCCATGTTGTTTAGCTGCAGACGGTCTGCCTGGAAGGGCATCGGCGCGGTCTGCGGAGAGAGGTTCAGCGTGCCATCGACCAGGGTGATGGTGTCCATATGCAGTGGATCGGTGAGCTGTCGGCTGCCAAGACCAATATCGACTTTTTTAGCCACCAGCGTGGCGGGCTGACCGTCGCGGCCAAAGGTGACGTTTTCCAGAAGGATGTGGGAAGGCGACGAAAAGCGGTGGTCCATCAGGTCGAAACTGAGTTCGTAATCGGTGTTCACCGTTACCCAACTGCTGACCTGTGACGCACCCCAGCGGGTCTGAAGCAGAAAATAGAGTGCCAGCAGCACAAGGAGCAGGGCTACCAGAAGATAGACGAGCAGCTTTCCAATAAATTTCATGGTCTTCCTTCCCGCGAAACGTACATAAAGGAGTTATGCACGATTTATGCGCAATGCTCAAGGCGGGAATGGTGTAAAGAGATGTCACGGCAGGCATTGACAGCCTGCCGTGAGGACAATCAGTTTTTCTCTGGCGGGAAAACGAGGTTCAGCACGATAGCGGTGATACCGCCAGCGGCGATGCCGGAAGAGAGCAGGTTTTTCACCCAGTCCGGGGCAAACTGCAGGATCAGCGGCTGCTGAGAAACGCCCAGACCCACGGCCAGCGACAGGGCAATAATCATGATCGCGCGGCGGTTCAGTGGCTCGCGGGAGACGATTCGCACGCCCGAGGCCGCGATAGTACCGAACATCACCAGCGTTGCTCCGCCGAGAACCGGCTCAGGGATGTGCTGTACAAAACCACTCACGGCCGGGAACAGGCCAAGGACAATCAGCATCAGCGCCACCACAAACCCGACATAACGGCTGGCCACGCCGGTCAGCTGGATCACGCCGTTGTTCTGCCCGAAGCAGGAGTTCGGGAATGTATTAAACACGGCAGAGACAAAGGAGTTCAGACCGTTTGCCAGCACGCCGCCTTTCAGACGCTTCATGTACAGCGGGCCGGACACCGGCTGCTCCGAGACATCGGAGGTGGCGGTGATATCGCCGATGGTCTCCAGGGAGGTGATCATAAAGACCAGCATCAGCGGCAGCAGCAGACCCCAGTCAATGCCCAGGCCGTAGTACAGTGGAGTAGGAACGGTGATCAGCGCGCTGTTGGTCGGCGCGGTGTTTTCCGGCAACATGCCCAGCGCCCACGCCAGCAGGTAACCGGCCGCCATGGCGATCACCAGCGAGGCCACGCGCAGATACGGGTTACGCTGACGGTTGAGCAGAATAATGATGGCCAGCACCACGCCAGCCAGCAGCAGGTTTTTTGGTGCGCCAAAGGTGTGGTCGCTCATTGCGGCATAACCCCCACCGATGGAGGTCAGCCCCACCTGAATCAGCGACAGACCGATAATCATCACCACCACGCCCGAGACCAGCGGGGTGATTACGCGGCGAGCCAGATGCAGAACACGGGAGATCACCATCTCCGTGCAGCTGGCCAGCATCAGCGTGCCGAACAGCGCCGCCATCATGGTCGGTACATCCGCCCCGCCGGTTTTTAACGCCGTACCGCCCATTATCAGCGGTGCCACAAAGTTAAAACTGGTACCCTGAATCGACAGCAAGCCAGAGCCCACCGGACCCCAGGCTTTAATTTGAATAATTGAGGCTACGCCGGAGGCAAAGAGGGACATGCTGATGATGTGCTGCGTATCCTGAGCCGGTAAACCCAGCGCCTGGCAGATCAACAGCGCCGGGGTGATTACCGCAACAAACATGGCCAGAAGATGCTGGCAGGCAGCGAAGAGCGTCTGCGGAAGCGGTGGGCGGTCATCAAGACGGTAAATCAGTTCGCTATTTTGCTTCTGCGCAATCGGTTGCGCATCAGGAGACTCTATGCTGTTAACGGACATCGACGGTAATCCCACGGTGGAAAAGCGGGCATTTTATCTGACCACCTGGTAAAAGCAAACGATTGCCAGCAAAAAAAACAGAGAAAATCTGCCGGTATGAGCAGGTTTTCTACAACGTGGAGGAAAAAAAAATTACACTTTTCGCGCCGGTAGCTCATGACGAGCATAAGCCGGCCCAGGATAACGCCGCGTGTGTATGGAACACGCGCATAACAGGAGCCTCTTATGATTCATCTCGATACGTTGTCGACCCTTGTTGCCGCAACGCTGGTTCTTCTGCTTGGTCGCAAGCTGGTACACAGTGTTTCCTTTCTGAAAAAGTACACCATTCCTGAACCTGTCGCCGGGGGGTTGCTGGTGGCGCTGGCCCTGCTGGTGTTGAAAAAAAGCATGGGCTGGGAAATCGATTTCGATATGTCCCTCAAAGATCCGCTGATGCTGGCCTTCTTTGCCACTATCGGCCTGAACGCTAACCTGGCGAGTCTGCGCTCGGGCGGTAAGGTGCTGGGCGTGTTTCTGATTGTCGTGGTTGGTCTGCTGCTGATGCAAAACGCCATCGGCATCGGTATGGCGTCTCTGCTGGGGCTGGATCCGCTGATGGGTCTGCTGGCCGGATCCATCACCCTGTCCGGCGGGCACGGTACCGGGGCGGCGTGGAGTAAGCTGTTTATTGAGCGCTATGGCTTTGAAAACGCAACGGAAGTGGCGATGGCCTGCGCGACCTTTGGTCTGGTGCTTGGCGGTCTGATTGGCGGCCCGGTAGCGCGCTACCTGGTGAAGCACTCCACCACGCCAGACGGCAGACCGGACGATGAACTGGTCCCCACCGCGTTCGAAAAGCCGGACGTTGGCCGCACCATCACCTCGCTGGTGATGATTGAAACCATCGCCATGATCGCCATCTGTCTGACGCTGGGTAAAGTGGTTGCGCAATGGCTGGCGGGCACGGCCTTTGAACTGCCGACCTTTGTTTGTGTGCTGTTTATCGGGGTGATCCTGAGCAATGGTCTGGCCCTGATGGGCTTCTATCGCGTGTTTGAACGTGCGGTCTCGGTGCTGGGTAACGTCTGCCTGTCGCTGTTCCTGGCGATGGCCCTGATGAGCCTTAAGCTGTGGGAACTGGCGTCGCTGGCGCTGCCGATGGTAGCCATTCTGGCGGTGCAGGCGCTGTTTATGGCGCTCTATGCCATGTTCGTTACCTGGCGCATGATGGGCAAAAACTACGATGCCGCGGTGCTGGCGGCGGGGCACTGTGGGTTTGGTCTGGGTGCCACGCCAACGGCAATCGCCAATATGCAGGCAATCACCGAACGTTTCGGGCCTTCGCACATGGCGTTTCTGGTGGTACCGATGGTTGGGGCATTCTTTATTGATATCGTCAACGCGCTGGTGATCAAGCTGTACCTGATGCTGCCGATGTTCGCCTGAGATCAGGCGTTGGAGTAGCGCTCAGTTTCCGGCATCCAGCGCTCAATTAACGCTGCCGCCTGTTCGGGGTAGCGTTCATGAATATGGCGGGCAAGGCGCTGAACTTCAGGGATCATGGCCTGATCGCGCAGCAAATCTGCCACTTTGAATTCAGCGTTCCCGGTCTGACGTGTGCCCAGGAGCTCGCCCGGGCCACGGATCTCCAGGTCTTTTTGCGCAATGACGAATCCGTCGTTGCTGTCACGCAGTACCTGCAAACGCATCTGCGCGGTTTTTGAGAGCGGGGCTTTGTAGAGCAGAACGCAATGTGAGGCCACCGCACCACGGCCCACGCGGCCACGCAACTGGTGTAACTGCGCAAGCCCCAGACGCTCCGGGTTTTCGATGATCATCAGGCTGGAGTTTGGCACATCCACGCCCACTTCGATCACCGTTGTGGCGACCAGCAAATGCAGCTCGCCCTGTTTGAAGGATTGCATGACGGCCTGTTTTTCTGCGGGCTTCATGCGACCGTGCACCAGGCCCACCTTCAGTTCCGGTAGCGCCAGCTTCAGCTCTTCCCACGTTGCTTCTGCGGCCTGCGCTTCAAGCAGGTCAGACTCCTCAATCAGCGTGCAGACCCAGTACGCCTGACGCCCTTCATGGGTGCAGGCGTTGCGCACGCGATCGATGATGTCGCTGCGGCGGGTATCCGGGATGGCCACCGTCGTGACCGGCGTACGGCCCGGCGGTAGCTCGTCAATGGTGGAGGTGTCCAGATCGGCGTAGGCGGTCATCGCCAGGGTTCGCGGAATAGGCGTGGCGGTCATGATCAGCTGGTGCGGATGGAAGCCCTGCTGCAGCCCTTTTTCCCACAGCGCCAGGCGCTGATGCACGCCAAAGCGGTGCTGTTCATCGATGATCACCAGCGCGAGGCCGTTAAACTGCACCTGCTCCTGGAAGATGGCATGGGTGCCGACAATCATCTGCACCTCACCGCGAGCGATGGCGTCCTGTTGCGCAAGACGCGCTTTGCCCTTTTGTTTTCCGGCAAGCCAGCCCACCTCAATGCCCAGCGGGGCGAACCAGGCGCGGAAGTTATTCGCGTGCTGCTCCGCCAGCAGTTCCGTCGGCGCCATCAGCGCCACCTGCTTGCCGTGGGCAATGGCGCGCAGGGCTGCCAGGGCGGCAACCAGCGTTTTACCAGAGCCTACATCGCCCTGCACCAGGCGCATCATGGGCACATCAAGCGCCATATCGCGTTCGATCTCGGCGGTGACGCGCGCCTGGGCACCGGTAGGTTTAAACGGCAGGGAGGCCAGCAGCTTATCCTTGAGCTCATCACGCGGGCTTAAGGGCTGGGCATGAAAACGCTGCGCACCGGCGCGCAGCGCCAGCATGCTCAGGTTATGCGCCAGTAATTCCTCAAGGATAAGACGCCGTTGGGCAGGGTGTTTGCCGCTTTCTAAATCGCTGAGCTGCAGCGTGGGCGGCGGGCGATGCAGCGTACGCAGCGCTTCCGGCAGGCTCATCATTCCCTGCGCCAGCTCAGGCGGTAGCAGTTCGGCGATGGCGCAGGTATCGAGTAACTCCAGGGCCTGGTCGGTGAGCTTACGCAGCGTCGCCTGCTTGATACCTTCCGTTGTCGGGTAGACCGGAGTGAGCGTCTCCTGCAGCTCCGGCGTGCTGAGATCGCCCTGCACGCGGTACTCCGGGTGGATCATCTCTGCGCCATATTTCCCGCGTTTGGCTTCGCCATACGCCAGCACCCGGCGGCCCGTCGCAAGGCTGTTTTTCATCGCCGCGTTGAAGTTGAAAAAGCGCATGGTGAGAATGCCGGTGCCGTCGCTGATTTGACAGGTCATCATCCGGCGGCCGCCAAAGGTGATGTTGCAGTTCAGCACCTCGCCCTCAACGGTGGCGTAAATCGCGGGCAGCAGATCGCCAATCTTATAAAGTTGCGTGCGGTCTTCATAACGCAGGGGGAGGTGGAGCAGGAGATCCTGCACGGTGTGCAGGCCAATTTTGCCCAGTTTACTGCTTTGTGCCGCGCCCACGCCCGTCAGGCTATTGAGCGGGATGGCATCCAGCAGGCGGCCTTTCATCGGTTACCCTGCGTACTGCATGGTGGCCCACCACCCGGCATCGGCTTCAATTTCGCCCTGCGCGTTGACGTGGGGGTAAGGCAATTTTTTCTGCTTTGCAACACGAGCCAGCACCGGATAGCCGCCTTCAAACAGCAGGCGCTGCTGTTCGTCTTCCGGCAGCATGCTGTTGCTGCGCTCGTACATCCCGGCGTTCTGACGCTGGCGTTGGGCTTCATACAGAATGAGGGCGGAGGCCACAGAGACATTCAGGGACTGCACCATGCCGATCATGGGGATGATGATGTCCTGATCCGCCAGATCCAGCGCTTCCTGAGTGATCCCGGTTTTCTCCTGACCCATCAAAATGCAGGTCGGGCGGGTGTAGTCGATCTCGCGGAAATCGACCGCTTTGGCAGACAAGTTGGTGGCAAGAATTTGCATACCGCGACCTTTCAGGTGCGATACGGCTTCTCCGATGGTCTGATGGGTTTTGACGGACACCCAGCTGTTACTGCCTGCGGCTGTCGACGCCATGGTGCGCATGCGGGCACCGGGCCAGACGGCGTGCACTTCATGCACGCCGACGGCGTCTGCGGTACGGACAATGGCAGAGACGTTATGAGGTTTATGGACCTGCTCCATGCAGACCGTCAGATCAGGCTGACGCCTGGCGAGCATTTCGCAGATACGTGCATAACGTTGTGCATTCATAAAACTAGTTTCGGTTTCGGGTGACTTTAATGACGTCCGGCATGACGCGGATCTTGCGCATAATATTTGCCAGATGCACGCGGTCGCGGGCGGTCAGACGAATAAAGGCGCTGTATACGCGGCCATCTTTTTCTTCCGTATTCAGGCTCTGAATGTTGGAAGAGGCCGTGTTGATCGCTGCCGTCAGGTTCGCCAGGGCACCCTGGTGGTTGAACATATCCACCTTAATTTCGGTGATAAATTCCTGCGCCGTCTCTTTATCCCACTCGACCGCCATAAACTTCTCCGCCTCTTTTTGATAGCCGCGGATGTTACGACAAGATTCATGGTGGATAACCAGCCCTTTGCCCGGGCTGACGTGCGCAATAATCGGATCGCCAGGAATTGGACGGCAACACTTCGCAAAGGTGATAAGCACCCCGTCCGCGCCTTTGATCGGCAGATGCGCGTGGCCGGATGCGCCAGGTGCGGAAGGTATTGCTTCGCCCTGCTGCAGGTTTTTGGCCACCACGACGCTCATGGCGTTACCCAGCCCAATTTCCGCCAGCAGATCGTCCAGAGAGGTGAGCTTCATCCGGTCGAGTTCACGCTGGATATGTTCTGGTGGGATCTCTGCCAGCTTACGGCTGCCACCCAACGCATGGTTGAGCAGACGACGCCCAAGGCTGACGGAGTCATCACGCTTGAGGTTTTTCAGCAGCTGACGGATTTTGGCGCGCGCTTTGGAGCTCACAACAAAGTTCAGCCAGGCCGCGTTTGGACGTGCGCCCGGTGCGGTGATGATTTCGACTGTCTGGCCGCTGGCGAGCGGTTGAGACAGCGGATAAGGCTGTCTGTCTACGCGTGCGCCTACGCAGGCGTGGCCGATATCGGTATGCACGGCATACGCGAAGTCGACCGGAGTCGCGCCCGCAGGCAGTTCGACAATACGCCCTTCAGGCGTGAAAACGTAAATCTCATCCGGGAAGAGATCGGATTTTACGCTCTCGATAAATTCAAACGAGCTACCCGCACTCTGCTGCAGCTCGAGCAGGCTCTGCATCCAGCGCTGGGCGCGGATTTGTGCCGTAGTGCTGCTTTCACCACCGTGCTCTTTGTAGGCCCAGTGTGCGGCGACACCCATCTCCGCCATCTGGTCCATGTCTTCGGTGCGGATCTGCACTTCAACAGGGACGCCGTGCGGGCCGATCATCGAGGTATGCAAAGATTGATAGCCGTTCGCTTTTGGAATGGCGATGTAATCTTTCATGCGCCCTGGACGCGGCTTGTAGAGGCTGTGCATCTGCCCCAGAACGCGATAGCAGGTATCGGCATCGTGGACGATCACGCGGAACGCGTAAATATCCATGATCGAGTGAAAACGCTGCTCTTTGAGCACCATTTTGCAGTAAATAGAGTACAGGTGTTTTTCGCGACCGCTCACGCGACAGGGAATGCCCGCTTCCTGTAAACGTCCTTCAATTTCCGAGAGGATCTTTTGAATCATCTCTTTACGGTTACCGCGGGCGGCTTTCACCACCTCTTTAATGACGCGATAGCGGTTCGGGTACAACGCTTCAAAACCCAGCTCTTCCAGCTCGGTTTTAATGTGATGGATACCTAAACGGTGCGCCAGCGGACTGTAGATTTCGAGGGTTTCACGGGCAATGCGGCGACGTTTGTCCGGGCGGAGTGAGCCCAGCGTGCGCATGTTGTGGGTACGGTCAGCGAGTTTGATGAGAATGACGCGGATATCCTGCACCATCGCCATAATCATCTTGCGAAAGTTTTCGGCTTGCGCCTCTTTCTTGTCGCGGAAGTTCAGCTTATCAAGCTTGGACACCCCTTCCACCAGTTCGGCAACGCTTTTGCCAAACAGCTGTTCCATATCCTGGTAAGTGGCAGGGGTATCTTCGATCACGTCGTGCAGCAGAGCGGCCATCAGCGTTTCATAGTCGAGTTTCATCTCGGCCAGAATGCAGGCCACCGCTACCGGGTGCGTGATATAGGGTTCACCGCTTGAACGTGTCTGGCCCTCGTGAGCGTCACGTGCAACGAGATAAGCCTGCTGAAGACGCTTAATCTGGTCTTCAGGCAGGTAGGTTTGAATCAGTTGATTCAGGCTTTCAAACAGATACAAGGGCGACCCGCAGGTTTAATTAACGACGACCTTCAGCAATTGCGGTTACGGCCTGCAGTTCTGCGGCTTCCTGCTCTTGCTGCTCCTGGCGCTCACGTACGTCGAGGATCTGGTTGTTGATCAGACCTTCTTCGATTTCGCGAAGTGCAATTACGGTGGTTTTATCGTTTTCTTCCGGTACCAGCGGATCTTTTCCGCCTACCTGCATCTGACGAGCGCGACGCGCGGCGACCAGCACCAGGTCAAAACGGTTACCAATTTTCTCTACAGCGTCCTGAACAGTTACGCGTGCCATACTTAAAATGCTCCACAGGTGAAGAAATGACTGGGCATAATACTGAAAGTGGGTTCAGTCTGCCAACAGTTTGGTGATTAATGCGTCATGTCGCTGCTTCTGGCGGCTCATACGCAGACGTTCTGCGCGAAGGATGGTTTTGAGATCGCTCAGTGCGGCATCAAAATCATCATTCACAATAAGGTAATCATATTCGGCGTAATGGCTCATTTCTGCAACTGCCTGTTCCATTCGCTTTGCAATGACCTCTTCGCTGTCCTGACCGCGGCCACGCAGGCGGCGATCCAGCTCATCTTTCGACGGCGGTAAAATAAAGATACTGCGCGAATCAGGCATTTTCTTGCGAATTTGCTGTGCGCCCTGCCAGTCGATATCCAGGAACACATTCACGCCGGTTGCCAGAACCTGCTCAATGGTTTCACGCGAAGTACCGTAGTAGTTCCCGAAAACTTCTGCGTGTTCAAGAAACGCATCTCGGCCAATCATCGCTTTAAATTCGTCGTGATCGACAAAGAAATAGTGTTCACCGTGCACTTCACCCGGACGCGGTTTACGCGTGGTGTGTGAAACAGAAACCTGAGTGTCATACAACGGTTGGGTTTTTAACAGTGCCTGAATAAGGCTGGATTTACCCGCGCCACTAGGGGCAGAAACAATATAAAGCGTGCCTTGAGCCATGAGAGTCTTTTGTATGTGTTAACGAAGAAGTCCTACATACGGGCTTATTATACACGTCGCCGCTGTGTGACGTAGCCTTTGTCACACTTTTTCCCCTGGATTATTGCATTTTGCGTGTCGTTTTCAGGTTTTACCTGTGTTTTGCAGCAACATAAATTCACTCTGGATAGCGCCTCGCAAAGCGCAATGTTGCCATTAGCGTGGTTTTCGTCGCCGGGTTATACCTCCAGCAACGTAAAGGAGGGGTAGCAATGTGGCGATGGATAAGCGGCTTCATGCTGTTGTGGTGTGGTTCTGCGGCGGCGGTGTGCCCGGTGTGGTCTCAGGCGAGGGCGGAGAAAGAGATTGCGACGTTAAGTGCGCAAATCAAACGCTGGGATGACGCCTACTGGCAGCAGGGTATCAGCGAAGTGAACGATGAAGTGTATGACCAGCTCAACGAGCAGTTAAAACAGTGGCAGCACTGTTTTGGGCATGCATCACCTGACGCAGCACTTCCCGCCCTGACGGGACGTATCAAACACCCTGTCGCCCATACAGGGGTTCATAAGGTGAGCAGTAAAGAAGAGCTTGGCCAGTGGATGCATGCCCGGCGCAATCTCTGGATGCAACCCAAAGTTGACGGTGTAGCGGTAACGCTGGTGTATCGGGGTGGAACATTGGCTCAGGCCATTAGCCGTGGCGATGGGTTAAAAGGTGAAGACTGGACATCGCAGGTGCGTTTAATACCGTCGGTGCCACAACATCTTTCCGGTGCGCTGGCGAACAGCGTGTTACAGGGAGAGCTTTTTTGGCAGCGTGAAAACCACATTCAGCAGCAGATGGGCGGAATGAATGCACGCGCAAAAGTCGCAGGTGCGATGATGCGCCAGCAGGATAACGCGTTTTTGAGAGAGGTTGGGGTATTCATCTGGGCCTGGCCAGACGGGCCAAAAGAGATGAAAACCGCACTGGCGGAACTGTCTGACGCGGGGTTTACCCTGACGGCGCGCTATACCTTGCCCGTAGAGCATATTGAGGCCGTAGAAAAGCAGCGCTCAGCGTGGCACACCGCAGCATTACCCTTTGCCACGGACGGCATTGTGGTTCGCTCGGCGGATGAACTGCCGGGTGAAAACTGGCTGCCTGGAGAGGGCAGTTGGGTTGTTGCATGGAAATATCCCCCTGTCGCGCAGGTTGCTGAAGTATGGGATATTCACTTCACTGTGGGCCGTACGGGTAAAATTGCCGTTGTGGCGGCGCTGGAGCCGGTACGGCTGGATGATAAACAGGTGCAGCGGGTTAGCCTCGGGTCCGTTGGCCGCTGGCAAAGGCTGGATATCGCGCCGGGCGACCAGATCCAGGTAAGCCTGGCCGGGCAGGGGATCCCCCGATTCGACAAAGTCGTCTGGCGAGGGACCGACCGGCAAAAACCAGAACCTCCAGTCCCGCAGTACCATTCTCTCAGCTGTTTTTACGCTTCACCGGAATGTATGGAGCAGTTCTTTGCCCGGCTGACGTGGCTCAGTTCTAAGCAGGGGCTGGATATTGCCGGTCTAGGCGAGTCAGGCTGGCGGTCGCTCTGGCAGGCACATCGCTTTGAACATATTTTCTCATGGCTGTTGTTAACCCAGGCGCAGCTGCAAACCACGCCGGGGTTTTCGGCTGCACGCGGACTGGCGCTCTGGCATCAGTTTAATCTGGTGCGCGAGCGTCCTTTTATTCGTTGGATCATGGCGATGGGGGTTCCGCTGGCTCAGGCGACTCTGAAAGCCGCCGGAGAGCTATCATGGCAGACCATGCACCAGCGTAGCGCTATGGACTGGCAGACCTTGCCGGGGACCGGAGAGGAGAAAGCGCGGCAAATCGTTAACTGGCTCCACGCGCCGGAGGTGGATGTGCTGGCAAAGTGGCTGGCTGAACAGCACATCAAGGGATTCTGAAATTAGTGAGCGTTGTGTTTGTAGTGAAACACCGGCAGGCCGAGCTTCAGTCGCAACGCCAGCATGCGGGCCGTAAAGCCGAACAGCAGCGTGGAGATGACCACCACATCATGGTTCGAAACATAATGCTGCAGGGCAATATAGAGCACCGCTGCGGCGAAGGAGATGCCGGCATACAGCTCTTTTTGAAAGACCAGAGGAATACGTTTGCAGAACATATCGCGCAGCACGCCTCCAAACACCCCGGTCACCACGGCGGCAATGGTGGCGATAACTGGCCCTTCACCCATATCGAGCGCGATTTGTGCGCCAATGATAGAAAAGACAATCAGCCCGAGCGCATCAAGCACCAGAAACAGGCGACGCAGATGGGTCATAACGGGCGCGACAATGGTGGTTACTACGGCGGCGGTCGCCACAATAATCACGTACTCGGGGTTTTTCACCCAGCCCAGCGGGTAATGGCCCAGCAGAATATCGCGCACGGAACCTCCGCCCAGCGCGGTCGCTGTGGCAATAATGATTACGCCGAAGGTATCCATTCGGCGACGACCGGCTGCAAGCGCGCCAGTCATGGCTTCTGCAGTGATGCCAATGAGATAAAGAGTGTGAAGCAGCATATAACCTCCGGTGTGAAGCCGGGAAGGTTAACGTTTTGTGCGCACGATCACGATTGAGATTTTCTAAAGTGAGCGGGTTTGCCCTATAAAATTTTATCAACCCATAGTGGAGAAGGTTGATTGGTGGCGGAAGCGCGAGAAAAGACGGGTTAAAATGGATTAGAAATAGTAATGGGTGACGTCGGTCGACGCCACCCGAATAGTATTACTCAATATTCTGGATCTGCTCGCGCATCTGCTCAATCAGTACCTTGAGCTCAATGGCGGAATTCGTCACGTCGGCATTGATTGATTTAGACGCCAGGGTATTCGACTCGCGGTTGAACTCCTGCATCATAAAGTCGAGACGACGACCAACGGCTTCTTTCTTCTTCAGAATGTTGTAGGTCTCTTTAACGTGTGCTTCCAGACGGTCCAGCTCTTCGGCCACGTCAACGCGCTGCGCCATCAGCACCAGCTCTTGTTCCAGGCGGTTATTTTCCAGCTGAACTTCCGCTTCTTCCAGTTTGGCAACCAGACGCTCGCGCTGCCACTGCAGCACTTCCGGCATATGGGTACGTACTTTTGCCACTTCGGCGCTGACGCCTTCAAGGCGCTGTTCAATCATCGCTTTCAGCGCCTGGCCTTCGGTTTCGCGAGCAACGATAAAGTCATCCAGCGTGCTGTCGAGGGCGGCAAGGATTTCAGCGGCAATTGCATCCAGATCCTGCTCTCCGGCAGCCATGACGCCAGGCCAGCGCAGAATATCAACCGGATTAATTTCGCCTTCGTCGCTTTGCATTTTGACCCAGTTCGCCGCATTGACGAGCTGTTTTGCCAGTTTTTCGTTGAGGATCAGTTCGCCCTGCGCGCTGGCATCCGGCTCAAAACGCAGGTTACATTCCACTTTGCCGCGCGTCAGACGCGTACGGATACGCTCACGCACCACAGGCTCAAGGCTGCGGAACTGCTCCGGCATACGGAAATAGGTTTCCAGATAGCGCTGGTTTACCGAACGCATTTCCCAGGTAGCGCTACCCCAGCTACCCTTGATTTCACGCCGGGCGTAGGCGGTCATACTGCGGATCATAGATATTCCCGTTTTTAAAGGAGAGATGGGGGGATTATAGCTTTCAGGGGCTTCTCAGGATAGGAATAAGCGTCCTTTATCCGTATAATGCGCAGCCACATTCGTTTCAAGCCGGAGAATTCATCATGCGTCCAGCAGGTCGTAGCGCCAATCAGGTGCGTCCCGTCACCCTGACCCGTAACTATACAAAACACGCTGAAGGCTCCGTTCTGGTTGAGTTTGGTGACACCAAAGTGTTGTGCACGGCTTCCATTGAAGAAGGCGTTCCGCGTTTCCTGAAAGGTCAGGGCCAGGGCTGGATCACGGCTGAATATGGCATGCTGCCGCGTGCAACGCATACCCGTAATGCCCGTGAAGCGGCAAAGGGTAAGCAGGGCGGCCGTACCATGGAAATTCAGCGCCTCATCGCGCGTGCGCTGCGCGCCGCTGTTGATCTGAAAACGCTGGGCGAATTCACCATTACTCTGGACTGCGACGTCATTCAGGCTGACGGTGGCACGCGTACCGCATCGATTACCGGTGCCTGTGTGGCGCTGGCGGATGCCCTGAATAAACTGGTTGCGGCCGGTAAGCTGAAAACAAACCCAATGAAAGGGATGGTTGCCGCGGTGTCCGTCGGTATCGTTAACGGTGAAGCGCTTTGCGATCTGGAATACGTAGAAGACTCCGCTGCCGAAACTGACATGAACGTGGTGATGACCGAAGACGGACGTATCATTGAGGTGCAGGGCACCGCAGAAGGCGAACCGTTTACCCACGAAGAACTTCTCACCTTGCTGGCTCTGGCCCGAGGGGGAATTGAATCTATTGTAACGACGCAGAAAGCGGCGTTAGAAAATTGATTTTAAAGGCGACCAATGAGTCGCCTTTTTTTTGCCTGTAAGACAGAAAAGACAAAGGAGCGAATCCATGAAACCGTATCAGCGCCAGTTTATTGAGTTTGCGCTTAACAAGCAGGTCCTCAAGTTTGGCGAGTTTACGCTGAAATCCGGGCGCAAGAGCCCCTATTTCTTCAATGCCGGGCTGTTCAATACCGGGCGCGATCTGGCGCTGTTAGGCCGTTTCTATGCCGAAGCGCTGGTGGATTCAGGGATTGATTTCGACCTGCTGTTTGGCCCGGCCTATAAAGGCATTCCGATTGCGACCACCACCGCGGTTGCGCTGGCAGAACACCATGACCGCGACGTGCCGTACTGCTTTAACCGTAAAGAGGCCAAAACCCACGGTGAAGGCGGCAACCTGGTCGGCAGCCCACTGCAGGGGCGCGTGATGCTGGTGGACGACGTCATCACCGCGGGTACCGCCATTCGCGAATCCATGGAGATTATCCAGGCCAACGGCGCGACGCTGGCTGGCGTGTTGATTTCTCTGGACCGCCAGGAACGGGGTCGTGGTGAAATCTCGGCCATTCAGGAAGTTGAACGTGATTACAGCTGCAAAGTGACGTCAATCATCAACCTGAAAGACCTGATTGCGTATCTGGAAGAGAAGCCAGAGATGGCGGATCATCTGGCTGCGGTGCGGGCATATCGCGAAGAGTTTGGCGTGTAACGGAATTGCCCGGTGACGCGTTGCTTGCCGGGCCTGCGCAATTCGTAGGCCGGATAAGGCGAAGCCGCCATCCGGCAACGACTTTACTGCAACTGCGCCGCCACTAACGGCCAACGGGCGTCGAAATCGTCCGTTGGGCTGTATTTGAACTCACTGCGTACAAAACGGGAGAGCATCCCTTCGCAAAACGCCAGGATCTGGCTTGCCAGCAGCGTTTCATCCGTGCTGTAACCTTCGCCTTCACGCATTTTCTTCTCACGCAGTACCTGGCGCAGCTGCGCTTCAATACGTTCGAAAAGCTGGTTGATGCGACCCTGCAGTCTGTCCTGCTCAAACATCAGCGCATGGCCAGTCAGAATACGGGTCAGGCCCGGGTTACGTTCTCCAAATCCCAGAATCAACTGCACAATCAGACGCAGACGCGCGGTGGTGTCTTTTTCGTCTTTCAGAATCAGGTTGATGCGCGTGATCAGACTGTCTTCGATAAACTCGATCAGGCTGTCGAACATCCGGGTTTTGCTCGGGAAATGACGGTACAGCGCCGCTTCAGACACGCCTACAGAGGCGGCCAGTTTTGCGGTGGTGATGCGTTGACTGCCATCGCTGGATTCAAGCATCAGAGCCAGAGATTGAAGTATTTCTTCGCGACGGTTCCTTTTCGCGGTTTGTTTTTCTGCCATGTTGCAAAATACCCCTGAAAATAAGCACTTGTCAGGCTGGCATCCACACAGCGACCGCAAACTGGCGTTTGCGGTTTGTTATGACATTATGGCGCTGTGAGATGCGTGTCTGTCGGGCGGTTATTTGCGCCCGGAATGGCCGAAGCCGCCTTCGCCACGGTCGGTGGCATCAAAGTCTGCCACCAGGTTAAATTCTGCCTGCACCACAGGTACAAAGACCATCTGCGCGATACGCTCGCCCGGTTCAATGGTGAAGCTGTCCTGACCCCGGTTCCAGACGGAGACCATCAGCTGGCCCTGGTAGTCAGAGTCGATCAGGCCGACCAGGTTACCCAGCACGACACCATGCTTATGACCCAGGCCTGAACGTGGCAGGATCACCGCCGCCAGTGAAGGGTCAGCAATGTGAATCGCCAGGCCCGTTGGGATCAGGGTGGTCGCACCCGGAGCCAGTTCTACGGCGTCATCGAGACAGGCGCGCAGGTCAAGACCGGCAGAGCCGGAGGTGGCATAGGTTGGCAGCGGGAATTGCTCGCCAACACGCGGGTCCAGAATCTTAACGTCGATTTTTTTCATCATAACGGGTAACGATCTCGTCCAGTAATTGTTGGCCCAGGAGTTCCTTGCGCTCAAGCGGTAAGATTTTATCTCCATCCTGCCAGAAAAGGTGCAGTGCGTTGCTGTCGCTGTTAAATCCTTGCGTGGCCAGCGATACGTCATTCGCGCAAATCAAATCGAGGTTTTTGCGGGTACGTTTTTGCCGGGCATATTCTTCCACATTATTTGTTTCTGCGGCAAACCCAACAACGTAAGGACGATGGGTTTTCAGCGCGGCGACGCCAGCAACGATATCCGGGTTTTTCACCATTTTTAGTGTTAATTCATCGCCTTGCTTTTTGATTTTGGCATCAGAAATGGTCTCTGCGCGGTAGTCCGCGACGGCAGCACAACCGATAAAAATCTGCTGGTTTTGCGCATGGGCCTGTACCGCGGCCTCCATTTCCAGCGCGGTGGTGACATCAATACGCTGCACAAAAGGCGGCGTAGGTAAGGAGACCGGGCCACTGACCAGCGTGACGTTCGCGCCGCGTTTCGCCGCTGCGGCCGCAATCGCAAAGCCCATTTTACCGGAGCTGTGGTTGGTAATGTAACGTACCGGATCCAGCGGCTCGCGCGTTGGGCCGGCTGTAATCATGATGTTGAGATGTTGCAGGTCGTTGACAGGCGAAAAATGGGCCGCGGCCATATCGACAATAGTCAATGGATCAAGCATACGGCCTGGGCCGACATCGCCACAGGCCTGGCTCCCGCTGTCCGGCCCCCAGATCAGCAGGCCGCGCGAGGCCAGCGTCTGTAGATTATGCTGGGTCGCGGCATTGCGATACATCTGCTGATTCATGGCCGGCACGACGGCAACAGGAGCGGGCGTGGCCAGACAAATGGTCGAAACCAGATCGTTCGCCATCCCGGCGGCAACGCGGGCAATTAAATCGGCCGTGGCGGGGGCAAGGATAACCAGGTCTGCCCATTTCCCAAGCTCAATATGGCCCATCGCGGCTTCTGCGGCAGGGTCAAGCAGGCTGTCAGATACCGGGTATCCTGAAACGGCCTGCAGGCTCAGAGGAGTGATAAAGGCTTTTCCGCCTTCGGTTATCGCGACCCGTACGTCGGCCCCGCGCTCGCGCAGACGGCGCACCAGTTCCGGCGTTTTATAGGCTGCAATGCCGCCGCTAACGCCAAGAACGATTTTTTTACCGGCCAGGCTCATCATGATTCTTTCCTGTTGGGTTTCACCAGAGAGCGGGCATTTTATCACAATCCCAAAAACGGGGTGATCTTGTCCTTCGGTCACTTTGCGAGGCGTTACGCAAGAACGAGACGCGAGAGTCAGGTACCTGAGTAGCCTATGGCAAGATGGGCAAAAAACAGGGAGAAAAAGCATGGAAGACGAGGATGAACTGCTCTTACCGCGCGAAAAATTGCTGCGCTATGGCGTCACTTTGCTAAAAGATGAGGAACTGCTGGCGCTTTTTTTGCGCACCGGTACGCCGGGCAAAACGGTCTTTACGCTGGCAAAAGATCTGATAGGCCATTTTGGCTCACTCTACGGTTTGATGACGGCGGAACTGGCGGAGTTTGCGCATGTGGAGGGTATCGGTGTGGCGAAATATGCCCAGCTCAAGGGGATTGCCGAACTGGCCCGCCGTTTTCAGTGTGTTCGTATGCAGGAGGAGGACCCGATACTGACTCCTGCGATGACGCGCGAGTTTCTGCAAAGTCAGTTAACCGATATTGAACGCGAGATCTTTATGGTGATCTTTCTCGACAACCGGAACCGGGTTCTCAAGCATAGCCACCTTTTCTCGGGCACGCTAAGCCATGTAGAGGTTCATCCGCGTGAAATTGTGCGCGAAGCAATAAAATTGAATGCAGCCGGCGTAATACTCGCGCATAATCACCCTTCTGGCTGTGCAGAACCAAGCAGAGCTGACAAAGAGATCACCGACCGCATTGTCAAATGCTGTCAATTCATGGACATTCGTGTGCTGGACCATCTGATAATTGGCCGCGGAGAGTACCTTTCTTTTGCAGAACATGGCTGGATTTAGGCTATTTCTCGCGATCCATCGGGATCTTTGTCTGTTCGGGACTTGAGCACACCGCCGAGTCAGCGTATACTACGCCACCTTTGAGAATCTCGGGTTTGGCATTTGGGCCTGGCAATCGAGAGTTCAATAGAACTATGCGATGACCGGGCTGTAAAGCCTGACGAGGCGCCGATACCCCATACGAAGCTCGAGCTAATTTGATTTTTGGAGAATAGACATGTCCCGAGTCTGCCAAGTTACTGGCAAGCGTCCGGTGACCGGTAACAACCGTTCCCACGCACTGAACGCGACTAAACGCCGTTTCCTGCCGAACCTGCACTCTCACCGTTTCTGGGTTGAGAGCGAGAAGCGTTTTGTCACCCTGCGCGTATCTGCTAAAGGTATGCGTGTAATTGATAAGAAAGGCATCGATACAGTTCTGTCCGAACTGCGTGCCCGTGGCGAAAAGTACTAAGTACTTAAAGAGGAAATAAATCATGGCTAAAGGTATTCGCGAGAAAATCAAGCTGGTTTCTTCTGCTGGTACAGGTCACTTCTACACCACCACGAAGAACAAACGTACTAAGCCGGAAAAACTGGAACTGAAAAAATTCGATCCAGTTGTACGCCAGCACGTAATGTACAAAGAAGCTAAAATCAAATAATTTTAGCCTCCTTGTATTGAAAAACCCCGCAACTGCGGGGTTTTTTGCATTCTGCATCTTACTACGGAGGAATCATGCCTGAATTACCTGAGGTGGAGACCAGCCGCCGCGGTATTGAGCCGCATCTGGTCGGCGCGACTATTCTTCATGCTACCGTGCGTAACGGTCGCCTCCGTTGGCCGGTTTCTGATGAGATCCATGCGTTAAGCGATAAACCGATCCTCAGCGTCCAGCGCCGCGCGAAATATCTGCTCCTGGAGCTGCCCGATGGCTGGATCATCATTCATCTTGGCATGTCCGGCAGCCTGCGGATCCTCACTGAAGAGCTGCCTGCGGAAAAGCATGACCATGTCGATCTGGTGATGAGTAACGGCAAAGTGTTGCGTTATACCGATCCCCGCCGCTTTGGCGCATGGTTGTGGACCAAAGAACTGGAAGGACATAGCGTACTGGCACATCTGGGGCCAGAGCCGCTTTCAGAAGCGTTTAACGCGGAATACCTGAAAGCGAAGTGTGCGAAAAAGAAAACCCCGATTAAACCCTGGCTGATGGATAACAAGCTGGTGGTCGGCGTGGGGAATATCTATGCCAGCGAATCGCTGTTTGCGGCCGGGATCCATCCCGATCGGCTAGCCTCTTCGCTGTCGGCGCAGGAGTGTGAGCTGCTGGTGCGGGTGATTAAAGCGGTGCTGCTTCGCTCAATTGAGCAGGGGGGAACGACGCTGAAGGACTTCCTGCAAAGCGATGGTAAGCCAGGCTATTTTGCTCAGGAGCTGCAGGTGTATGGCCGCAAAGGCGAGCCGTGCAGGGTGTGTGGAACGCCGATCATCGCAACAAAGCATGCCCAGCGCGCCACATTCTATTGCCGTCAGTGCCAGAAATAGCGCTACTTTAGCTTGTCCATCAACGCCTGGTGGACGTTAACCGGCAGGAAATGGGTAACGTCCCCGTGATGACGCGCCACCTCTTTCACCAGCGTGGAAGAGATGAACGACCACTCCTTGGATGGCATCAGAAATACGCTTTCCAGCTCCGGCATCAAATGACGATTCATATGCGCCAGCTGCATCTCATACTCGAAGTCTGCCACCGCGCGTAAGCCACGGATCAGAATCGTCGCCTGCTGAGCGCGGGCAAAATTGGCCATCAGATCGCTGAAGCCCACCACCTCCACGTTTGGCAGGTGCGCAATGGCCTCGGTGGCAAGCGCGACGCGCTCGTTCAGGTCAAACATCGGTTTTTTACTGGGGCTGGCAGCAATCGCCAGAATCACCTTGTCGAACATGCACGCCGCACGGGTGATGATATCAAGATGACCATTGGTGATCGGATCAAAGGTACCTGGATAAATCGCTTTTGTGCTCATGGCTCACGTTTTCTCTGAGTAGCCGCGGCTGAGCGCCCACAGCTCGGTGTATTTGTTGAAAGTATACTGGGCATTTACCACGGCCAGTAACCAGCCCTGTTTACCGTCCAGCACGCCACCACGCAGCAGCAGCGTTTTCAGAAACGCCCCCAGCGTATGGGTGAAGATACCTGTCAGCGTGGCCTTCTTGCCGCGCTGATGGCGCTCCTGTGCCCAGGCGGTGGCATAGTTGAGCTGTTTACGCTGGAAGCTGGCGAAATCCCGGCAGGTCAGGTGCAAAAGATCGCCCGTCAGAGGGACGACTGGCGCACTGTCGCAGGCCAGGGATTCATGGACCAGATTATGATTGTACTGATACCGCTCGCGCTCGTAGAGGCGCGTGACCCGGTCGGGGTACCAGCCGCTGTGACGCATAAAACGGCCAAGGAAATAGTTACGACGCGCAATGCTGTAGACCGTGCCCGGCGTTGGTGCGGCGAGCACCGCCTGAATAGCCTGACGCAGCTCCGGCGTGATGCGCTCGTCTGTGTCGAGCATCAGTACATAATCACCGGTGGCATATCCCTGCGCGCGCTGGCGCTGGATGCCATAACCTTGCCAGTCGGTGTTGGTATAGACTTTTGCACCTGCTGCGCGGGCAACGTCCGCCGTGTTGTCTTCACTGCCGGAGTCAAGCAGGATAATTTCGTCAGCCCAGGCAACGGAGGCCAGGCAATCCGGAAGCAGGTCGGCAGCGTTTTTGGCGATCAGAACGACCGACAGGCGCGTTGACATTAGTGGCTCCGCTGCGGCAGATAAGGTTGCAGAAGCTGCAGCAGACGGGTGAGGGCGCCCTGGTTCTGATGCAGCACTTCGACGGCATGACGACCGTACCACAGGCGGTAATCTTCGTCGGTCAGCAGAGTCGAGACCTCTTTGACCACCGAATCTGCATCGGTCACGGTAATTAACCCTTCCGCTTGCTGCAATTTCGCACAGATGTCTTTGAAGTTGAAGGTATGTGGACCCATCAGCACGGGAATGGCATGGGCCGCTGGCTCCAGCGGGTTATGGCCACCACGCTCCACCAGGCTGCCGCCAACAAAGGCCAGATCAGCGATGCCATACAGCAGCATCAGCTCGCCCATGGTATCGCCAATAACCACCTGCGTGCTGGTGGAGGGGATCTCACCGCTGCTGCGCAGGGTGAAGCTGAAGCCGCCTTTTTGCACCATTTCACGGGCGTCTTTAAAACGCTCGGGATGGCGAGGCACCAGAATCAGCAGCAAATCGGGGAATTTCTCCAGCAGCTTACGATGCGCCTGCAGGATAATCGCCTCTTCGCCATCATGGGTGCTGGTCGCAATCCAGACCTGGCGACGCGGTGCCCACTGGCGGCGCAGCGTGATAGCACGCGCGGCAAGTTCAGGCGTGACGGAGATATCGAATTTCAGACTGCCTGTCACCGCCAGCTGGTTGCGTTTCAGGCCAAGCGAGATAAAGCGCGCTGCGTCTTCTTCGTTTTGCGCAGCAATCAGCGTGATTTTGCTGAGCAGGCGGCGCATAAATTTCCCCAGCTTGCCGTAGCCTTTCGCCGACCGCTCAGACAGACGCGCGTTAGCGATCACCAGTGGAATCTTACGGGCATGCAGAGCGGAAATCATATTCGGCCACAGCTCGGTTTCCATCACGATCACCAGTTTAGGGCGAACGGTTTCCAGAAAACGGTTCATGGCGCAGGGAAGGTCGTAAGGCAGATAGACGTGATGCACGTCTTTACCGAAGGCGGACATCACGCGCTCAGAGCCGGTCGGCGTCATTGTCGTGACGGTGATCGGCAGCGACGGATAACGGTGACGCAGGGCGCGAACCAGCGGGATCGCTGCCAGCGTTTCGCCAACAGAAACGGAATGCAGCAAAATACCGTCCGGGGCAACTTTATTGCGACAGAAGCCATAGCGTTCAGCCCAGCGTTTTCGGTACGCAGGCGCTTTACGGCTACGAAGCAGCAGTCTCAGCCACACCAGTGGCTGAATGATATAGAGCAGGGCGGTATACAACAATTCCAAGCGATTATCCGTCTTTTTAGTTTCGGCGGGCAAATTCTAAGCATTTGGGCCAGGTAAAGCTATCTCTTATGCCACATAGCGCTTCAAACGGAAGTAACGACGGCCCAGTCGCCAGCGCAGTCGGGGACTTTTTGCATTTTTCCAGATGAGTTTCCAGATCCCTTTATCGAAAAACTCTTTGATAATAAATGCCTTTTTCTGCTCATCTTTCATGTTGTCGAAAGTATGAATGATGCCCAGCCCTTCTTTGGCAATTTGCCAGTGGCAAGCAGGGATCCCTTTCACTTTATCGGGGTAGCGCTGATTAATGGCATCGAGCATCTGCAGGATTTTCATGTAGTGACGCGCCGAGCGAATGAGCGTGTCGTCATTGTCCGGCATATGAGACACCGACGCAGAGTGAATGTAGTAGTCGTAGTAACGTTCACTGGTGTACTGCACCCGCTCCGCCGCCAGCAGTACTTCTGTGGTCCACGGAATATCCTGATGGCGCAACCCCGGTTCAAAGTGAAAACCGTGCTCGCGAATAAAGTCATGACGATAGATGTTCAGCCAGGTCACGTGCAGGAACTTACGGGAGTCGAGCGCCATTTTGAGCCATGCAGGGCCGGACATGACGCCCGTTGATGCCAGTTTGTCTTCAGGGAAAATAGGGCGTGAAGGCTTCTTATTATTTTCCCAGACGTAGTTGCCGTTACAGGTAGCGACATCAAGACGTTGCGTAACAGCCATATCAAGCAGGTGCTGATACATGCCGGGTTTAAAGACATCATCAATATCAGGGAAAGAAAGATATTGGCCCGTCGCGACGGCCAGACCGGTATTACGCGCGATGGATACGCCCTGATTTTACTGCTCAATAACCTGCATCTGCGGCAGCTTTTCGCGCCAGTTTTCGACGATCTGCATCGAACGGTCCGTGGAGCCGTCATTGACGATGATGAGTTCCATGCTGTCGATGCGTTGATCCACAAGGCAGGTAAAGAACTGATCCAGGAACGCTTCACCGTTATAAACGGCTACCACCACGCTTAATAATGGCGCTGAATTTTGCATAAGAAACCTGATTATTTTTGATTGTCGACCAAAGCAATATATTGCTGGCAAATGGCCTTGATACCGAACGATGCAATGGTTGCGCGATCAACGACCGGTGGAGAGGTATAAATATCCGCCAGCGTTTTTGCCAGAGACTCGTCATTCATCTCTGCCAGACCGCGGGATAAGTCTCCCTTGAGGATTTCGGCGGGGCCACCTGGACAATGTGTACTGACGGGTGGCGTCTGGCAGATAATGGATTCAACCAGCACATTACCAAAACCTTCGCAGTCAGAACTTAACACTAAAAGGCGTGCCCCTTTAATCCAGGGATAAGGATTAGGTTCGAACGGACGGAAAACCGTTTTGTCTTCAATGCCCAGTTCGCGGGCAAGCTGCTTAAGCTTTTGAATTTTAGCCTCAGAGCCATTGCCCATCATAACCAGCGTGGTATTGAGCTGACTCAGCGCGAACGCCCGTAGCAGGCGATCGTGGCGCTTGTGTTCATGGAAGCGGCCGACGTGAATGATGTAATCCTTTCCCTGCATCTCAAAGGGGGCGTCCGCCAGACGCTGGATTTCAGGAATATCAAAAGGATTATGGATTACCGCCGTGCGTCGGAGATTCAGGGCCAGCGTTTCTGAAAGATCTTTCAACACGGCGCCTGAGACGGCGACCACGTTGCGGTTTTCGTAGGTATGGCGAATTTTAGTGTGCTTAAACCAGCGTGAAAGCCCACGGCGATGGCGAAGGTAGGAGAATGAGAACATGCCATGCACGCAGAACCACACTTTATCGCGCTCCAGGGCGCGGCAGTGCGCCACGATGCGGTCAGTTTTGTGCAGATGCGAGAACACCACATCAAATTTGCCGCTGCGCTCCGCCCGCTCGATAGCCTGATCCAGCAGCCTGGCGCGGCGTGGGATCTCCGTCAGCTTCCGCCACGGTTTTTTGCAGGTATCCTGAACGACCTGATAATCGATGCCTTCCGGAATGGCGTAGTCGCACACTTTCCGCAGCGAGAAGAGAGAGACCTGATGCCCCATCTCTGTTAATCCGCTGGAGAGTGTAAGAACCGTTTTTTCAGCTCCTCCACCGGGTAAACCATCAATAATCATTAGGATGCGCATTTTTAATCCAGTAATTTTTGATAAAGCGAAATAAGCTGACTTGACAGTTTTTCGGGGGTGGCGTCTTTTACACGTTCCCGTGCCGCTCGTCCCATATCGTTATTTTTTTCCAGCGAAGGGGTGGCCGCTACCGCCTCCTTCAGGGTGCTGATATCAAGTGCGTCACAGTAAAATCCGTTCTGGCCTTGCTGAATAAATTCTGCCCCACCGCAACTCTCTGATGTAATGACCGGCAAACCGCAGGCCATCGCTTCAAGAATGACGTTAGGGAAAGGATCATACAGCGTTGGTAGCAGTAAACCATCAGATAGCTGATAAAATGGCAGCGTCTCTTTTTGCATCCCCAGAAAACGGATTTGCCCCTCGCAGCCTAATGAACGGGCGAGGTCGCGATAGCGACGTTCTGCTTTATCCTGCCCAACCACAATCAGCCATGCCGCAGTACCCGCAACGGCGCGTATAGCGCTGGCCAATCCTTTTCGTTCAAATCCTGACCCTACGAAGCAGAAAATGACGGCATCGGTCGGCAAACCAAACTGCTGACGCAATGCGATACGTTGTGCCTCTTCTGCCGGAACGAAACGGGTGGAGTCAATTGAATTATAAATCACATGTATTTTTTTTGCGTCAATATCAAAGTCTTCGACGATTTCGCGCTTGATCATCTCCGCATTACAGATAACCGCCTTTAACTCCGGCGCCTGGTACATTTCACGCTCGGCATTCATCACATAGCGGTGATAGCGATCATGCATCAGCAGTTTTGCACGCCAGGCAGGCAGAATGCGTGCGCGCTGCAGGAGCCAGCGTCGGTGTACGCCGTCGCCTGCACGATAAATGTCACAGCCCGGAATGCGCTCGTGGCTTTGCACAATATCAAACTGCTGCTGCTGCCAGAGCGCACGTGCGGCATGCGCAAATCCGCGCTCGCGGCTGATGCGGCCCCATTTGCGCGGATCGCAAATATGAATATGCCAGTCGTCCTGCTTCTCACCCTGCCACTCGCGCGTGATGACGTTGAGCTCGAGATTTTGGTTGCTCAGCGCGGTAAGGGCGCGAGACACGAAGCGTTCTGCCCCGCCATCCGGGCGATACTTTTGGCGAACAATCGCCAGGCGATGGTGTTTCATGACAGATATCTCCTTGCGGCGGAGACGACAGCATCAACGGGAATGGCGTCGAGATAGCGTTCTTTTGTTTTGGTATCAATGGCGTCTGGATCGGGCAGTGGGCCGTAATCACCTGCCCAGATGACTTCCCCATTAACCTGCCAGGGTGACCAGAAGGTAAGTTTTGATGGGCCAAACAATGCCACACAGGGGGTCTGAAGCGCAGCGGCCATATGCATCGGAACGGAGTCAACGCCAATAAACAGAGACGCATGATCGATAAGCGAAGCCAGTTGACGCAACGTGAGCTGACCTGCCAGCGAGACGACTCCCGTCGCTGGCGAGGCGGCGAGAATGCGATCGATCATCGCCAGCTCTTTTTTATCCGGCCCGGCGGTGAGGACGACAGTGTGGCCATCCTGCTGCAGCGCCGTGATGGTTTGCGCCATTTTGCCTTCGTTCCAACATTTAAAGAACCAGCGCGACGTAGGCTGAATCACGATGTAGTTGTCTCCCACACCGTTTTGCATCAACTTTTGGTGAGCCTCGTGCCAGTCTTCAGCATGGTAGGCCATGGTTACGGCAGGTTGAGCTGTGACCGGTAATGGCGACAAAATAGAGAGGTTCTGTTCGACAGTGTGCAGCGCGTTGTGCCCGGCCACAGAGACCAAATCGCTATGGCAAAACCGCCAGAATGCGTTGTTGCGCTTGTTAAAAGCGAACCCGAGTCGTACCGGTGCGCCGGTGAAACGGGTAACGATAGCGCTGCGCCACTGATCGGCAAGATTAATCACCAGGTGATAATGCTGTTTCCTTAACGCACAGAGCAACTGCCACTCTTTTTGCAGATGTTTCAGCGTGCCCAGCTGCTTCCATTTACGGTCGATCCCGTAAACAGTACCGATCGCCCGGTGTGCGGCGAGCATATCGCGGGTTTCTTCATACAACAGCACATCAATCTGTGCCTGCGGCCATTTTTGACGTAACGAATCAATGACGGGAGTGGTCAGCAACATGTCGCCATGATGGCGGAGTTTGATAAGTAAAATGCGCAAATCAGGCGTGTCAGGTAAGTTATTCATCATCATCTTATTGGCGTTGTACTGTTGGCAATTCTAATAGACCTGATAGCGACTTGCACTCTTTCTCCATAATCTCAGGAAATTCCCTGGAAGGGTTTACTCATGCTTCGGTGAGTGCGTAACATAGCGCTAACTTTCCTGTCTTGCGGACTCATTATGAAAAAACCAGCGTTTATCATCACGATTGATACTGAAGGCGATAATCTCTGGCAAAATCACCGCGTCATTAAAACGGAGAATGCGCGCTATCTGGCGCGATTCCAGACGCTTTGTGAGCGTTTCGGTTTCAAACCCGTATGGCTGACAAATTATGAGATGGCGATTGAGCCGGTTTTCATTGAGTTTGCCAAAGATGTGATCGCCCGCGGTCAGGGTGAAGTCGGGATGCACCTTCACGCGTGGAATAGCCCTCCTGAACACGATCTCACCGGAGATGACTGGCGCTGGCAGCCGTATTTGATTGAATTTTCAGATGAGGTGATGCGCGAGAAAGTGTTGTTCATGACCCGTCTGCTGGAAGAGACCTTCCAGACCAAAATGTTAAGCCATCGCGCCGGGCGCTGGGCCTTTGATAGCCGTTACGCCAGACTGCTGATCGAACTGGGCTACCAGGTTGATTGCTCTGTTACGCCGCGCGTGAACTGGCGTAACGCGAAAGGCGCCCCGCAGGGGAATGGCGGAACCAATTATCAGCACTTTCCAGACCACGCCTACTTTATTGATACAGACGATATCTCACGAGCGGGCAATAGCCCCTTACTCGAAGTGCCGATGAGCATCCAGTATAAGCATCCGGCCTGGTTGAACACCGTCAAACAGGGCTACGATCGCCTGCGCGGTAAATATCGATCACCGTCCGTAAACTGGTTGAGACCGTCCGGTGGTAATGCGTCGCAGATGATTCAGGTCGCACAGCAATGCCTGTCTCAGGGACATGACTACGTGGAGTTTATGCTGCATTCCTCGGAATTTATGCCGGGCGGAAGTCCTACGTTTAAAGATGAGGCGGCGATTGAAGGATTGTATCAGGATCTGGAAGTGCTCTTTAGCTGGTTATCCGATAAGACGGTTGGGATGACGTTGGCGGAGTTTTATCAATACAAGAAAAATTAATGCCCGCATCGCGGGCATTATGATTATTGTCGCTTTGTTTGCGAAAACGAGGTGCTTAATGCAAAAAGTGTCATGAAGAAAATTAAGGCTTCTGAACTCAATAGCATCACATCTGTCAGTCCGTAGAGCAGTAAGAGAAGCATAGCCGTTAACAGCAGACCATTTCTGTTTGTCATGGCGTATACAATCATCGAAACGTAGAAAAAGAGTAAAACTGCCAGACCTGGGATCCCTTGCAGAGAGTATTTTTCAATAAATTCATTATGCAAATGAATTCGCATGTATCCAAGTGCAGCGGCAACATGCGCATGGCCCTCTTTTACATACTGTTTTGCCCAGATTTCCCTGCTTTCAATAGACTGTCCCAGAGGATGGGCAAGGCCAGTCATTATTCCCACATTCCACATAGAAAAACGCGCACCGAGGGATGTTGCATCGTGGCCTTTTTGATATTTGGTTATCTCATTTTGAGTTTGTTCAATTTTTGGTGAAATCAACGGCTTGTAACTGACGATAATGATACCCGCAACAATACATAAGAAAATCATCAGCGATTTAAGATGAATTCTTCTAAATTGATAAAGCGTGAGAACAATAGCCAGTATGAGGTAGAGTCCCATAGCAGCACGCGTGGCGGTCAATAAAATTACGAAGTAAGACAGCAACACAACGAAACCAGCCAGTAAGTACAGTTTCACATTTTGCTGAAGATACAAGCTATAAACGAACGCTAACGAAAGAACAGAGTAGATGTAAGCCGCAATTGTTGGCCGATTGATAGCCATCTCGACGCGATCAATACCTTGTATGGCCTGGAAAAGCCCATATCCTGTAGCCAGTACAAAGCCAACTGAAGTAGCAATTAAGAAATATTTTTGGAAATTCTGTTTCGTTACATGAGATTTAAAGCGATCCAGATAGAAGATCAAAAAACTTGCCAGTATTAATTTCTTACTTGCTCCAAGATAATCACTATATGTGTTTAACCCCTCATTATGGAATTCATAAGAGAAATACCAGATCAGGTTAAGGATCCCCACCAGAAGTACAGGATATGCGATGCTAAAAGGCCTCCAGGTGATTTTTTTATACTCAACGGCTAAGCCTAAAATACTGGCATAGATAGCAATATAGAAAAATTCTCTTTGTTTACCTGAACTAACCAGCACCAATGCTAAAGACACAAGGCTTAGCGTGAGCGTTAACTGATAAAGTCTTAACTTTACTTTTTCCATAATGCCTCAATAACCCTTTTTTTATAGCTGAAGCGAACATCGCTGGATAAGAAAAATGAGAGAGAATAAAGTGCTTTTACCCGTTGTTTAACAAGCTGGAAATGCTGGTCGGTCAGATGTTGCCGATGATTACTGTAAATATCAAACCAATGACAATTTATGAGATGTTGAAACGGCTGCGGGAATGTTTTTTCCATCAGCAATGTGCATTCTACAAGCGTTTTGATTTTGCTCGCGTCGAGTTTGCTCGACAAACTGTCGCTACGCTTGATGTAGTAATAGTGCCCGCGACGTTGATAGGCTATTTTACTCGATTGCATCAACATGCCAGGGAATACCGCAAAATCCTCATAACACACCATCGAAGGAATCGGATTACTTTCGTATAACTTGCGATGAATGAATTGACCAATGAGATGTGCCTGGAAATCTTTATGCAGCAGGAAACGTTTTATAGCCTCCCGTTGCGACAACGCAACGGGAGAAAATCCTTGCCAGTTGGGGGTGATTTTTTTGATATCACGAATTTCTAGCAGACGCGTCAGCAGCATATCAGGACGCTCTGTCTTGAGGAATGCTACAGCGTCCCTGATGCTACCCGGTTTCAGTCGGTCATCACTATCCAGCATCGTAATGTAGTCACCTGATGCCAGAGAGAATGCGCTGTTGCGAACAAGGCCAACATTACGAAACTGAACGTGCCGGGAGTGCACATTCGGAAACGCTGGCAACCACGTCTCAATAATATCTTGCGTGGAATCATCGGAGCTGTCGTTAAAGATAATTACCTCAACATCGTCGCCCGCATTATCGATGGCATTGTGCAGGCTTTCTAACGTTGTGTGAAGGGTATCTTCGGCGTTATGTGCAGCAATAATGATGCTTAGAAAAGCCATAAAAAATTAGTTTCCCAGGGCATCAAAGGTATATGGGGTTGCGGTAGCTTTTGGTAACGCGCAAATGAAACGTTTGAGTTCGTTTAAGGATTCGTCTGTTACAGCAAAGAGTTCTTCCCTGTCTTGCGAGAAATAGTATTTAGTCTCAAAAACATAAGAACAAATATTGTCGTCGTTACCTATCAGCATCACATTTCCAAGTGGGCGTTGTTCATAGTGGCAGCATGGGCCAAACAGCAGCACTACGGGTACATCTACTGCATCGGCAATATAGACATTGCCTGAATCAGACGCGATATAACAATCCATCCTGGAAATCGCCCACGGAAGATCTTCAAGAGGGATTTTGCCGATGAGGTTAACGACATTAGGAATGTCACCGTAAGCACGGGTGATATCGTCCAGCCACGACTGTTCATCAGGGGCGCCAAACACATAAAACTCGCAGGGCAGGTCGGCGAGACGATCAATAATTCGCTTCCAGATGACCGGCGGCACCGTTTTGGCTTTATTACCTGCGGCAATGCTGATGCCGATGCGGATCGCATCAGGTTTGTCGAGAATTGCCGGGTAGGTCGCTGGTTTGAACAGCGGCTTTGTGGCGTGCTTGGGCGAGTCCTGCCACGTCAACGAACGGTCGGCCAGCTTCAGGTAATTGGTCACTGATAGCGTTTTTTTGCCGTGCTCAACGGTACCGTCGGCGGTGAGATAGAAAATCCCGTGATACCATCTGCGGGTGTAAATGCTTAAAAATTGTTTGTTTTTGGCATTACAGGCGGCGGCAAAAAAGAGATTTACACTGTTGGGTTGCAGAAGATAGACGTTGTCGTAGCGGTTCATGATGCGGCAGGCAAAGCTGAGCTTACGCCACAGGCTACGCTTATGCTGCTCGATAAAAAAAATCTCTTCGATCGTTTCGTCATGCTTCGCCAGCGCACCTACGCTGCGACTGATGAGCACATCACTTTTTTGCAGGTATGCCAGCAGGGGCGTCGCATTAACAAAATCACCGATTTTGGCTGTCTGAATGACCAGGTTTTTACCTGTATCTTTGCGGAACAGCTTCCGGATAAGCTTCACCGGAAGGAGTAAAATCAGCAGAAATACGTAACTCATTCGTTAGATATCCCTGTCGGAAAGCCAGTGGCTGTCCTGTAAAAATGAAAAAATGGCATCTGCGCTAATGTCCCTCGTTTGTTGAGTCGGGCTGACCATTTGATGCTGGTTTTTACCGTAACCCCCAATCAAACCGGGATCGGTCGGGCCAAAAATCGTGATGTTTGGACGATCCAGCGCCGCGGTTAAATGGCTTAAACCCGTATCAACGGAAACGACAGCTTTAGCTCCGGCCAGCTCTGCAGCAACTTGCGCCAGCGTGAGTTTAGGTAAAACCTCGACGTGCGAAAAACCGGCTGCCAGACGTTCAGCACGCTGGCGCTCATGTTCAGCACCCCACGGCAGTTTAATATGGATGCCGGCAGGTTGCATTAGTTCAATGAGTCTTCGCCAGTGCGTTTCCGGCCAGTGCTTATCATCGCGCGTTGTGGCATGCAGGAAGACCAGCCAGGGCTGCGCAGGCTTCTCTGCATCACGCAGAAAATGCTGCGAAATCGCGTAATCACCCTGCGTTTCCGGCTTTGTGTAACCGAGGCTTTTTGCAAACAGCTCGCGGGTGCGTTCCACTGCGTGCTGCTGCTTTGCAATATGGTGACGACGGTTATAGAACAGGCTGGCGAGTGGTTCGCGGGCGGTTTGCCAGTCCATGCCGTGCTTTACACCGTGTGCCAGGCGCGTGACCAGCGCGGCGCTTTTGACCAGCCCCTGCGCGTCGATAATGGCGTCGTAACGCTGCGCCTGCACCGCATCGCGGAAGGCTTTGCGCTCGGCTTTAATCGGTGTGGAAAACCACGCTTTACGCCAGCGGCGGATGGCCACCGGGATTACGCGGTCGACCGCTTCGTGCCAGGTAGGGATCTGCGCGAAGCCCTCTTCCACCACCCAGTCAAAACGAATGCCTGGAATGGCCCGCATGGCGTCCGTAAGCGACGGAAGCGTATGCAACACATCGCCCATCGAAGAGGTTTTAACGATCAATACCCGCATTCGTTATCCTTCTTCGCTCAGCAGCAGTTCGTTGAGTTCTTCGAGAACGCGCTGCGGCGTGATGTCGATCAGGCTCTGATGATAACCTTGCGCGGCATCGCCTTTACGCACCTTATGGTAACCCGTGATCAGACGAATAACGCGCGCCTTATTTGAGAGCGGCGGCGTGAAGTCCGGGCTACTTGGACCGTACAACGCAACCAGCGGGCGGTTGAGCGCGGCGGCGACGTGCATCAGCCCGGAGTCGTTGGTGACTACGGCTTTACAGGCAGCAAGTAAAATCACCGCCTGCTCAAGCTGGGTTTCCCCGGCCAGGTTGCGGCACCAGGCCTGCTGTTCTGTGCTGAGGGCTGCAAGAATTTCGTTCCCTGCCTCGTGGTCTTTGGCCGAGCCGAACAGAACGATCTGATAACCTTCGTCAATCAACTGCTTTGCCAGCTCTGCGTAGTGATAGTGCGGCCAGCGTTTTGCCGGGCCGAATTCTGCGCCCGGGCAGAAGCCAATCATCGGCCGTTCAGAGGAAAGACCAAACGCGTTACAGGTCTGGGATTTTTCACCCTCGCTGACCTGTAGCTGTGGCCACAGCAGCGGCTGCGGCAGGTCTTTTGCGCTGCGCATCACGCCCTTGTCGTAGGCCAGCGCCACATAGCGCTCCACCATTAATGGCCAGGCCTCTTTATCCAGCACGCGCGCGTCATTCAGCAGACCGTAGCGCATCTCACCGCGCCAGCCGGTACGGTGCGGCACACCGGCGAAGAAGGGCACAAGCGCGGATTTAAACGAATTGGGTAACACGTAAGCGCGGTCATAACGCTTCTCGCGCAGACTGTGACCGAGTTTACGACGTTCGCCAATTTCCAGCGCCCCGTGGCCGAGCGGCATTGGGATGGCTTCATTCACTTCCGGCATACGCGATAACAACGGACGGCACCATGCGGGTGCCATCACGTCGATTATCGCCTGGGGATAACGCGCCTTGAGCGTGCGATAGAGACTTTGCGACATCATCATGTCGCCCACCCATGACGGGCCGATCACCAGAATTCTCATACTTACGCGTCGCGATTCAGCCAGGCCATATATTCCGTTACGCCTTCGGCAACGGTCTTGAACGGCTTGTCATAACCCGCTGCGCGCAGGTTGGTCAGATCGGCCTGGGTGAATGCCTGGTAGCGGCCTTTCAGTTTGTCCGGGAAAGGAATGTACTCAATGCTGCCTTTCTTGTGATACGCCAGCGTTGCGTCAGCCACGGCCTGGAAAGACTCCGCGCGGCCGGTGCCAAGGTTGAAAATACCGGATACCCCATTTTCCCAGAACCACAGGTTCACGGCGGCAACGTCGCCTACGTAGACGAAGTCACGCTTAAAGCCGTCGCTGCCTTCGAACAGTTTTGGACTTTCGCCGTTATTCAACTGAGTGTTCAGATGGAACGCCACGCTCGCCATGCTGCCTTTGTGGCCTTCGCGCGGCCCGTAGACGTTGAAGTAGCGGAAACCAACGATTTGGGAGTTCGCTTCTGGCAACACCTGACGCACATATTCGTCGAAAAGGAACTTGGAGTAACCGTAAACGTTCAACGGCTGCTCATATTCGCGGGATTCAATGAAATCAGAGGTACGTCCGCCGTAGGTGGCCGCCGAAGAGGCATACAGGAACGGAATTTCACGCTCCAGACAGTAGTGAAGCAGCTCTTTAGAGTACTGATAGTTGTTGTCCATCATGTACTTGCCGTCCCACTCTGTGGTGGAGGAGCATGCCCCTTCGTGGAAGATGGCTTCGATCTCGCCGAACTCTTCACCTGCCATAATCTGGATAAGGAAGTCTTCTTTATCCATGTAGTCAGCGATGTTCAGATCCACCAGGTTGACGAACTTGGTGCCGTCTTTCAGGTTGTCAACCACCAGGATGTCGGTGATGCCTTTGTCATTGAGAGCTTTAACAATATTGCTGCCGATAAAGCCCGCGCCGCCGGTAACGATGATCATAACTGTAACCTTTGAAGTGTGGAGTCCGGGGACAATCCCGGACGCTAATGGTTCTATCATATCATTAGTATGGCTGCCCTTCAGCCATTCACCGACATAGCGCAAGGGTACACGTGATTTATGCTGCAAAAACGAGAAGAGATAATGTGTCATCTCGTCATGAACTATAGGTTTGGGTAATATGTGCCGAAATTTGCCGAGTCTGGAGAATTGCAATGCGTGGTGATTTTTACAAACAGTTAAACAGCGACCTTGAGACCGCGCGTGCGGAAGGGTTGTTTAAAGAAGAGCGTATTATCACGTCTGCTCAGCAGGCGGACATCACCGTTGCCGATGGCAGCCATGTGATCAACTTTTGTGCGAACAACTACCTGGGTCTTGCGAATCACCCTGAGCTGATTGCTGCGGCGAAAAGCGGTATGGATACCCATGGTTTTGGTATGGCCTCCGTACGCTTTATCTGCGGCACGCAGGACAGTCACAAGCAGCTTGAGAAAAAGCTGGCGAACTTCTTAGGCATGGAAGACGCAATTCTGTACTCCTCCTGCTTCGATGCCAACGGCGGTCTGTTTGAGACGCTGCTGGGTGCAGAAGATGCCATTATCTCCGACGCCCTTAATCACGCTTCCATCATTGATGGTGTGCGCCTGTGTAAAGCGAAGCGTTTCCGCTATGCCAACAACGATATGGTTGAACTGGAAGCACGCCTGATAGAGGCGCGTGACGCGGGTGCTCGCCATGTGCTCATCGCCACCGACGGCGTGTTCTCTATGGATGGCGTGATCGCCAACCTGAAGGGCGTGTGCGACCTGGCGGATAAATACGATGCGCTGGTGATGGTCGATGACTCGCACGCGGTCGGTTTTGTGGGTGAAAACGGCCGTGGCTCGCATGAATACTGTGACGTGATGGGCCGCGTGGACATCATCACCGGTACGCTGGGTAAAGCGCTTGGTGGCGCGTCTGGCGGTTATACCGCTGCGCGTAAAGAGGTGGTGGAGTGGCTGCGCCAGCGCTCCCGTCCGTACCTGTTCTCCAACTCCCTCGCGCCGGCCATTGTTGCCGCCTCCATCAAAGTGCTGGAGATGGTGGAATCCGGGGCTGAACTGCGCGACCGTCTGTGGTCCAACGCGCGCCTGTTCCGCGAAAAAATGAGTGCGGCAGGGTTTACCCTGGCCGGTGCTGACCACGCCATTATCCCGGTCATGCTGGGTGATGCCGTCGTGGCGCAGAACTTTGCCCGTGAGCTGCAAAAAGAAGGCATTTATGTGACTGGGTTCTTCTTCCCAGTCGTACCAAAAGGCCAGGCGCGTATCCGCACCCAGATGTCCGCGGCGCATTCGCCTGAACAAATTGAACGTGCGGTGGAAGCCTTTACCCGCATCGGTAAACAGCTGGGCGTAATTGCCTGAGGACGTGTGATGAAAGCGTTATCCAAACTGAAAGCGGAAGAAGGGATTTGGATGACCGACGTGCCGGAGCCGGAAGTCGGTCATAACGATCTGCTGATCAAAATTCGTAAAACCGCCATTTGCGGCACTGACGTTCATATCTACAACTGGGATCAGTGGTCGCAAAAAACCATTCCGGTACCCATGGTTGTCGGGCACGAATACGTTGGTGAAGTGGTTGGGATTGGTCAGGAAGTGAAAGGTTTTAACATTGGCGACCGCGTCTCCGGTGAAGGACACATCACCTGCGGCCACTGCCGTAACTGCCGCGGTGGGCGTACGCACCTGTGCCGTAATACTATTGGCGTGGGCGTGAACCGTCCGGGTTGCTTTGCCGAGTACCTGGTGATCCCGGCCTTTAACGCGTTCAAAATTCCGGACAACATTTCTGACGATCTGGCCTCCATCTTTGACCCGTTCGGCAACGCGGTACATACGGCGCTCTCTTTCGACCTGGTCGGCGAGGATGTGTTGGTCTCCGGCGCGGGCCCTATCGGGATTATGGCCGCAGCGGTGGCGAAGCACGTGGGTGCGCGTAATGTAGTGATTACCGACGTGAACGAATACCGTCTGTCGCTGGCCCGCAAGATGGGCGTCACCCGTGCGGTGGATGTCTCTAAAGAGAGCCTGGCCGATGTGATGGAAGAGCTGGGCATGACCGAAGGGTTTGACGTGGGTCTGGAGATGTCCGGCGCACCACCGGCGTTCCGTACCATGCTGGATACCATGAACCACGGCGGTCGTATTGCGATGCTGGGTATTCCGCCGTCGGATATGTCTATCGACTGGAATAAAGTTATCTTCAAAGGGCTGTTCATTAAAGGCATCTATGGCCGTGAAATGTTCGAAACCTGGTATAAGATGGCGGCATTAATTCAGTCTGGTCTGGATCTGTCCCCGATTATTACACATCGTTTCTCCGTTGATGATTTCCAGAAAGGCTTTGACGCGATGCGTTCGGGCCAGTCCGGGAAGGTTATTTTGAGCTGGGATTAAACCTGCCAGCTGGCACCCGTATAAACGGGTGCCAGTGCTAATTATGGTAGTTTGACTTTTCGGAATTTTCTTGTTACTTTTCAATAAAATACCAATCTTTCTTCTCCACGCGTTTATTAATAATAATTACGTCAGGAAGACACTGTCAGGCTTGTCAAAACATTATGTCCACGCACCTTTCGCTGAAGCTGGTTGATACAACTTCACGGTTTACCTCTTTTTTAAATCTGGCGATTTCTCTTTTAATACTTATGGCTGTAAATATTTTACATGCCCGCTATAATTTGGTAATTAACAGATCGTTTGTTTTTTTATTGATGTTGTTGATGCTCAAGTGCATAGATAATAAATTAATACGCAATGTACTGGCGATTGTACTTCTCATTCCAGTTGCGGCAGATATTTCTCTCCAGCTATATGCATGGAGAAATTTCGATTCTGCGTTTAGTTATGGGTTTGCAATGAGCATAATCCACACCACACCGGATGAAGCAAGTTCAATGCTCAGCGTGTACTGGCGTGAATGTATTATTTTTATCACACTCTCTGCTTTTTTTATTTATACCGCAAATACGGGTGCATGGCCCGTTGCACCGCGATTTCGTCGCTGGCCTGCCATTGTGCTTGGCGTGACGTTGTTGGCTTTCTATGGTCAGGCACTACAGCACCAGCTCAGGAAAAGCAGCGTCGAAAGTCTGGCGCAGCGCGTGGTTCAGGCGACACCAGTCAGTACGGCAAAAGTTTTTATGCAGGCTTTTGAAGATAACGCGGTCATTGCCAATATCGGTAACAACATTCCTGATTACAAACTCACGCTTTCGGATACCGGTATTGAGAGCTACGTGCTGGTTATCGGTGAGTCTGAGCGAGCGGCGAATATGGGCATCTATGGTTATCAACGAGATACTACACCAGAGCTGGAAAAGCAGAAATCGCAGCTCTTGCTGTTCCGTAATGCTGTAGCGCCAGCGCCGGTTACGATTATGGCCGTACCGTTGGCCATGACCGCTGGTAAAGTGAATATTCGCGATCCGAAAAAATATGGTGATAATATTATTAATATTGCCAATAAAGCAGGCTATGAAACTTATTGGTTTAGTCATCAGGGTAAAGGCGGGGCGCATAACAACGTCATCACCGGGATTGCCATGAATACGAAAAAGCATGAATGGCTCGAAGGCGGTTACGATGAAGATCTTCTACCTCTGTTGCAGAATGCATTAAAAGCCCCGGGTAAAAAAGTGATCGTCTTGCATTTATACGGCAGCCATGAACCATCCTGTACGCGCTTTCCGGCAAACCAGGCGGTGTTACATGGTACCAATGAGGCCGATGACTGTTATGACAACTCGGTACGGTATACAGACACATTGATGGGCAAGATGTTTAGTATGCTGACCAACTCGCGTTCTTCGGTTATGTATTTTTCCGATCATGGTTTGATTCGTGATCCGCAACGCGCTGTCGTTTATTCTCACGGAAACGTGAACCCTCCACGAGAGGCTCTGCACATCCCTGTGTTTATCTGGTATGGGCAACAGGTTGATAAAGCCAGGCAATACACAGGAGACTATTACACCGTCTGGTCTGCTGATGATGTTAATACGCTTGCTGAATTGTGGTTGGGGATCCATCGTCAGGGTCAACCTGTCCAGTCGGTAAACTCATGGCTTGCCGGTTACGATAAGAATGTCTCAGTACTGGATACCACAGGTAAGACCTATTACTGGAGTAATATACGTTAGCCCGGACGTGTGATATCTACTGCACATCAAGGTGACGTAAAATAATAAAAGGGGCCTGAGGCCCCTTTTATTATTAGATCGCAGAACTATCGTTACTAATTTTATTCAATACTTTTGATGAGATATCATCAATGTTTATTTTATTGTGGCGCTTGTCAAATATCAGTTGTTCTGAATTCTTGCCAACTGGGGAGAAAATAGTATTGCCTTCAAAGTTTTTATTATGATCAAGCAGCATTGAAAAATAGATGGCAATAATTTTTTTATCAAACGCACAGGCGATATGAACAATGGCCGTATCAACAGAGACCACTAAATCGGCTTTTTTTATGAGCGTGATAGCATCCCAAAGCGATTTAAATCGACAGACAGTAATTTTCTCATCATCGAAGGCAAGGTCTGCCAGTTTTTTTCCTTCACCAATGATGAAAACTTGTGTATCCGGGTGCTGCACAATATCAATCGCCAATTTTTCCAGTTGAGGCAGAGAAAGACTGCGTTCGGCTACGCTCGCGAAGGGATTAAGCACAACGATCTTTTTACCAGCATGAGGTTGTAGAAAATCATCAATAAAAACTTCATGCTCGGGTAAAACAGGCAAGGAGTAGCTAAGAGATGCGGGCTTAATACTTAAAGCGTTAAGTATTTTTTTTTGGGGATGTGTAATATGAAACTCAGGACTCACCGGTAACATTAAGTTATAGGGTTTATCCAGCCAGCCACCAAATCCAATCGCATATTTATAATGAATTTTTGCCAGAAGTTGTGTGTTAAATAATTCCTTTCTCTTCATCCATGAATAATGACTAATCACCAGATCTGTCTCGATATCTTTCATTTTTTTGATATTGTTGATATCGACAACATAAACTTCATCAATGTCAGTCATCTTCTCGAAGAGATCGCGATTTCGTTCTTCAACAATGACCTGAAGTTGATAGCCTGCATCTTTCAGATTACGCCAGGTTCCTGTATGGCATACCGCATCGCCAATTCCAAGATCAACAAAAGGGAAAAGAATTTTTTTAACGCTGGAGACGTCAATTTTTTCTTGTCGCTTATCCTGTAATTGTCGCGATAAAGAAAGCAACTGTAGCCGTCTTTTTAATTCTTTAGTTTTATAGTTTCGCTGCCTGTTAATTTCCTTTAAATAACCAATTATTTTCTTCATAACCACGCTAAACCAAATTAAGCATTTTACTGTGGGTAGTATAATCTTAACGACAACGAAAAGGAATGTCTGAGGAAATAGAACAACGCGACAAAGATTTTACTGTTACTTAACAATAAGTTAATGCATTTTTTCACTCTGTGAGTTCCGTCATTTTTTCTGGGATGACTATCATGTTATAGAGTTTTTTATTGACCAAAGTGAGCTTTGCCAGCTTTTCCATAAAAAATAAGATACAGATTCGGAAGTGACAACAGTGATAGCTGGCACTATCTTGTCAGGAATGACTCTCCTGAGTTCAGGAGACCACATGTTTAAACTAACCGTATGTCTTTTGACATACAACTCTGCCCGCTTGTTACATAAGGTGTTAACGCCGTTAATGAGTATTGCAGATGAGTTTATTGTTGTTGATTCTGGTAGTTCAGATGAGACATTAGTTATCCTTCAGGAATATGCCATTACACCAATATTTCATCCGTATGCAATGCACGGTGAGCAGATGAATATTGCCATTTCCCGGTCATCTAACGACTGGGTGTTATGTATGGATAGTGACGAAATACTCGATGAAGACACTATACACTATATCCTGGCGTTAAAGTCTGGAGAGGAGCCGCCCGCTGATTGCGGATGGAGCCTGTCACGCTACTGGTATGTCTTAGGCGAGCGCACACGAACCATCTACCCGATTTCTTCTCCAGATTTCCCATTAAGATTGTTCAACCGCCAGCATGTCAGATTTAACAATCGACCAGTGGATGATAAGGCGATAGGTGCGGCGCGGGTGACACGTATACCTGGCCATGTCCGGCACGACACATTTTATTCCCTGCATGAAGTGTTTAATAAGCTGAATGTCTATACCACCCGAGTCGTAAAATATCAGACGCTCAGGCCGTCAATCGCACGTGGTGTGGTGAGTGCTATTGGGGCTTTCTTTAAATGGTACTTGTTTAGCGGGGCATGGCGGCAGGGGAAAGTTGGTGTAGTGACAGGGCTCTATGCCACCTTGTACAGTTTTTTAAAATATTTCAAAGCCTGGTATCAGTATCAGGATGAACGTGAGTCCGCTGCACGGGAGCACACGGACTCTCACCTTATAAAATAGTTACGCTTTCTTACCCCAGCCCTGCCACTGATGTTGAAAATATTGCACCAGCGTACTCTGGCTCATGCTTTCACCAATCACAGAGAAGAACCGGGTAGCATAAACCGGTTCAGGGGCATGTTTCGGCACACAGCGTTTTACGCCGCGGAACGGGTTACGCGGCGCTGATGACCCTGGTTTCCCCTGGTTCGGCGTCGACGTATCAACCTGTGGTTCGTTCAGGAGATCGCTCGGGCGGACCAGCGTGATATCCGAAGGCAAGGTCGGTAGCATTTGCTGCAGGACGCGAACGGTCGACGGATGCGGGTGGCCGATGGCAATCGCGGAGCCATTGCGGCGGGCCAGCTGCACAGCGCGATTAAACTGCACGCGAATGTCTGCTTCGTTCTGCGTATCGTCAAGGAACACCTTGCGCTTAATCACCTTCACCCCCGTTCCCTGCGCGGCACGCATCGCCTGACTGTTGCCGATGGTCATGCTGTCGAGGAAGTAGAGGTTGTAACGCTCCAGCGCCTGCATCACTTTGAGCATCCCGTACAGGCTGGATGTCATCGCGCTGCCCATATGGTTGTTTAACCCCACGGCATACGGCACTTTGTTGTAAGCGTCGCGGATAATGCGATCGATCTCATCGCTGCTCATCTCAGGGCGCAGAGTATCTTTTTCCAGCGGTTGTTTGCTGATGGGGGCCATCGGCAGATGGATCAATACCTGGTGGCCGCTGTTGTGGGCCTTGGTCGCCATCTCACGCGCGTGTGGCGCATTCGGGAGGACGGCGACAGAAATGGCTGCCGGCATCGCCAGCACCTGATTTTCATAGTGCGGACGATAACCGAAGTCATCAATCACAATGGCGAGTTTACCGGCGTATACCGGTGCGACCAGCGCCAGTGCGCTGGCGACGGAGAGAACAATTCGACGAAATTGAAGCAAAACTTATCTTCCCAACCACGGCTGTGGATTGACCGCCTGACCCTGGCGACGAATTTCGAAATAGAGTGACGGGCGGCCCTGACCGCCACTGCTGCCCACAAGGGCGATGGGTTGACCCGCGCGCACCTGAGTGCCAACGCTGACCAGTGCGCTCTGGTTGTAACCGTAGAGGCTCATGTCGCCTTTACCGTGTTCAACCACTACCACAAGCCCGTAACCCTGCAGCCAGTCGGCCAGGATCACGCGGCCATCGGCGATGGCTTTCACTTCGCTACCTTCAGACGCACCGATAACTATCCCTTTCCAACGTAGTTCACCCTGCAGCTGTTCGCCATAACGATGCAGAATTGTACCGCGAACGGGCCAGTAAGCCTGACCGCGAGGGGAGCCCAGGCCACCGGTTCGTGACATCAATGAGCGTTCGCTTTCGCTTGGTTTATAGGTCGTGCCCTTACGGGAGGCTTCCTGCTGCTTATCGCGAACGGCCTGCGCCTCGCGAGCCTCTTTTTCGGCGCGGGCTTTTGCCGCGGCCTCCGCTCGGGCGATGCTGTTACGCAGCTTCGATTCGTTGGCGCGCATTTCGCTCAACTGGCTCTGACCAGCCTGAATGGAGGATTCAAGCCCGGAAAGGGTTTTCTTACGTTCGTTGCGAGCCTGCTCGAGCTTTGCCTGCTGGGCCTGCTGTTCGTAGAGCAGCGTCTGCTGCTGGCTCTGCTTCTCTTCCAGCTCGGCTTTTTGCGTGGTGACCTCTTCGCGCGTCTGTTTTAGCTGCGCGATAGTCTCCTGACGCGCCTGGTTCAGATAGCCGAAATAAGCCTGCAGGCGCTGACCGCGCTGGCTCTCTTCACCGCTGAGGATCAGCTGAAGGCCGGTGTGTTCACCCTGGCGGAATGCGGCATCAAGTTGCGCCGCAAGATTACGTTCCTGCGCATCGCGCTGACGTTCCAGCTTGGCAATCGACGCGTTCATCTCGTCGATCTGTTTATTCAACTGGGAGAGGGTGTTTTGTGTTTCGCGGAGCTTACGTGCGGCGGCGGAGATCGCCTCTTCCTGCTGCTTAAGCTGAGCAAGCAGCGACGCGCGTTGCTGTTGCTGCTGACGTACCGCACGCTCTTTGGCGGCGATATCGGCCTGAATGGATTTCAGCTGGTCGCGATCGTCCGCGTGGGCGGATGCGGCGCACAGCAATACGCCAGCGCTGAGTGCGCTGGCGTAAAACAGAGGTCTGACTGATAACCTAAGCGGTTTCACGACCCATGTGATTGAAAAAATCGCCTTTCCCCTCATGGGGAGCGATTATTCCACGATGAACAGCGGCTTACCAGTCATCTCTTCAGGGATCGGCATACCCATCAGTGACAACATGGTTGGCGCGATGTCAGAAAGCTTGCCGCCTTCCACTGCTTTCAGTGCTTTATCACCTACATAAATCAGCGGAACCGGGAGGTTGGTGTGGGCGGTGTGCGCCTGTCCGGTTGCCGGGTCGCGCATCTGTTCTGCGTTACCGTGGTCAGCGGTAATCAGCAGCTGGCCGCCAACGGATTCAACCGCTTTGGCAACCTGCTCAACGCAGTGATCCAGCGCTTCAACCGCTTTAATAGCCGCTTCCATCACCCCGGTATGACCCACCATGTCACCGTTCGGATAGTTACAGATGATGGTGTCGTATTTGCCGCTAACGATCGCCGCAACCAGTTTTTCGGTCAATTCCGCAGAGCTCATCTCTGGCTGCAGGTCATAGGTAGCGACTTTTGGTGAATTAATCAGAATGCGATCTTCGCCTTTGAACGGCTCTTCTACACCGCCGTTAAAGAAGAAGGTGACGTGGGCATATTTCTCGGTTTCGGAGATACGCAACTGCGTCTTATCGTTTTTCGCCATCCACTCACCGAAGGTATTGGCCAGTGAAGCCGGTGGGTATGCGCATGGGGCGTTGATGTCTGCGGCGTATTCGGTCAACTGGATGAAGTTGATGTTCACCGCTTTCTTACGGGCGAAACCGTCGAAATCGCTGTTAACGAATGCGCGGGTGATTTCACGCGCACGGTCAGCACGGAAGTTCATGAAGATCAGCGCGTCGCCATCTTCCATGGCGGCATCAGCCTGGCCTTCTGCGCGAATGACGGTCGCTTTCACGAATTCGTCGTTTTCATCGCGCGCGTACGCGGCTTCAAGGCCCTCAACGGCAGTCGCAAACTGGAACTCGCCTTTTGCCAGCGTCATCAGGTCATAGGCCTGTTCCACACGATCCCAGCGATTATCGCGATCCATGGCGTAGTAGCGGCCAATAATAGATGCCACGCGGCCTTTGCCCAGTGCGGCAAATTTCTCTTCGAAGGCTTCCAGCGAACCTTTAGCGCTGCGCGGTGGCGTATCGCGGCCATCCAGGAACGCGTGCAGGTAGATTTTTTCCGCACCGCGCTCAGCGGCCAGTTCAACCATCGCCATAATATGATCTTCATGGCTATGAACGCCGCCGGCAGACAGCAGACCCATGATATGCACGGCTTTGCCTGCGGCAACGGCTTTATCCACCGCACCACACAGCACAGGGTTGGCGAAGAAGGTGCGTTCTTTGATTTCAACATCCAGACGCGTCAGATCCTGATAGACGATACGCCCGGCGCCCAGGTTGACGTGACCGACTTCAGAGTTACCCATCTGACGGTCCGGCAGACCCACTTCCAGGCCGGATGCGTCAATCAGAGTGTGGGGACGTTTTGCCCACAGCGCATCCATGACCGGGGTTTTAGCGTTGAAAATGGCGTTATCCTGTTGATCTTCACGGTAGCCATAGCCATCCAGAATCACCAGTACCATAGGTTTTTTAGAAACCGACATTGCGACAACCTCATGCTCAAGAGTCAAAAATTTGCGTAATTTTACTACAGCTGAATCGTTCAAATAGCCGCAGAAGATCAAAGAAAGGGCAGGGGCAAGATGCTTCTCCGACCATTTTGAGGCATTTTTTTAGGTGGCATGCCGCAGAAAATGGATTAGCTTAGGGTCGCTGGCTGTATTTGCCACAACGCACAGGTATACTCCTGTCCTGGTTTTTTTAATCACTAAGTCGGGAGTAGTTACCCTCCATGCAAGAAATTATGCAATTCGTTAGCCGCCATCCGGTTCTGAGCATCGCGTGGATTGGCCTGCTGGCCGCTGTGCTGTTCACCACATTTAAGGGCCTGACGTCTAAGATTAAGGTTATCACCCGTGGTGAAGCGACGCGTCTGATTAACAAAGAAGATGCCGTCGTGGTCGATCTGCGTCAGCGTGACGATTTCCGCAAAGGGCACATTGCAGGCGCTATCAACCTGCTGCCAGCTGAAATCAAAGCCAACAACGTGGGCGAGCTTGAGAAGCATAAAGCCCAGCCGATTATCGTTGTTGACGGTACCGGCATGCAGGCGCAGGAATCTGCTAGCCTGCTTCATAAAGCAGGCTTCGAAAACGTCTCTGTACTGAAAGAAGGCATTTCCGGCTGGAGCGGAGAAAACCTTCCTTTGGTGCGCGGTAAATAAGGAGTTCAGTGATGGCCAATATCGAGATCTACACCAAAGCGACCTGCCCGTTCTGTCACCGTGCGAAAGCGCTGCTGAACAGCAAAGGCGTAACGTTCCAGGAACTGCCGATCGATGGTGACGCGATAAAACGCGAAGAGATGATTCAACGTAGTGGTCGCACGACGGTTCCGCAGATTTTTATTGATGCGCAGCACATTGGCGGCTGTGATGACTTGTATGCGCTCGACGCCCGTGGTGGACTCGATCCCCTGCTGAGCTAAGAGACTTTAGGACAATTTAAAAAGGGTTTTTCCATGTCAGAACAAAACAACACCGAAATGACTTTCCAGATCCAGCGTATCTACACCAAGGATGTCTCTTTCGAAGCGCCAAATGCGCCACATGTTTTCCAGAAAGATTGGCAGCCAGAGGTTAAACTTGATCTGGATACCGCATCAACCCAGCTGGCTGATGACGTGTATGAAGTCGTACTGCGTGTGACCGTGACCGCCTCTCTGGGCGAAGAAACTGCATTCCTGTGTGAAGTACAGCAGGGCGGTATCTTCTCCATCGGCGGTATTGAAGGCAACCAGATGGCGCATTGCCTGGGTGCATACTGCCCGAACATTCTGTTCCCGTATGCGCGTGAATGCATCACCAGCCTGGTTTCTCGCGGTACATTCCCGCAACTGAACCTTGCGCCAGTTAACTTTGATGCGCTGTTCATGAACTATCTGCAGCAGCAGGCTGGCGAAGGTGCTGAACAACATCAGGATGCCTGATGAGCACTGTTAATGCGTCAATGACTGTGATCGGTGCCGGCTCTTACGGCACCGCTCTTGCCATCACGCTGGCAAGAAATGGTCACGAGGTGGTCCTGTGGGGCCACGACCCAAAACATATCGCAACGCTGCAGCACGACCGCTGCAACGTGGCGTTCCTTCCTGACGTTCCGTTCCCTGACTCCCTGCACCTGGAAAGCGACCTTGCGACCGCGCTGGCAGCCAGCCGCAATATTTTGATTGTGGTGCCGAGCCATGTGTTTGGCGACGTGCTACAGCAGATTAAGCCGCTGATGCGCCCGGATGCACGCATTGTGTGGGCAACGAAGGGGCTGGAAGCCGAAACCGGTCGTCTGTTGCAGGACGTTGCCCGCGAAGTGCTGGGTACCGAGATCCCGCTGGCGGTTATCTCCGGCCCAACGTTTGCCAAAGAGCTGGCCGCAGGCCTGCCAACGGCAATCTCGCTGGCCTCCACGGATCCTGTCTTTGCGGACGATCTTCAGCACCTGCTGCACTGCGGCAAGAGTTTCCGCGTCTACAGCAATCCCGATTTTATCGGCGTTCAACTGGGCGGTGCGGTGAAGAACGTCATCGCCATTGGCGCCGGGATGTCCGACGGCATTGGCTTTGGTGCCAATGCACGTACAGCGCTGATTACCCGTGGGTTAACCGAGATGTCCCGTCTCGGGGCGGCACTGGGTGCCGATCCGGCCACCTTTATGGGGATGGCGGGTTTAGGCGATCTGGTGCTGACCTGTACCGACAACCAGTCGCGTAATCGCCGCTTTGGCATGATGCTCGGTCAGGGCATGGATGTAAAAGGCGCGCAGGAGAAGATTGGTCAGGTGGTTGAAGGCTACCGCAATACCAAAGAAGTCCGCGAATTGGCGCACCGTTTTGGTGTCGAAATGCCAATAACCGAGGAAATTTATCAGGTATTGTATTGCGGAAAAAATGCGCGCGAGGCAGCATTGACCTTATTAGGTCGTGCGCGCAAGGACGAGCGCAGCAGTAACTAGTCGGAACCATTGTCACCTGAATGACCCAGCCAGCGCAGAACTGGCTGGTCATTATACTATCGTCTGGAGTAAGCAATGCCGTGTGAAGAACTGGATATCGTCTGGAATAATATTAAAGCCGAAGCCCGGGCGTTGGCCGACTGTGAGCCGATGCTGGCCAGTTTCTACCATGCAACGTTACTCAAACACGAAAACCTCGGTAGTGCCCTGAGCTATATGCTCGCCAACAAGCTGGCGTCTTCAATCATGCCCGCCATCGCCATTCGTGAAGTGGTGGAAGAGGCCTACGCCGCAGACCCGGAAATGATCGCCTCTGCCGCCTGTGATATTCAGGCCGTGCGCACGCGTGATCCGGCGGTCGATAAATATTCTACGCCGCTGCTGTACCTTAAGGGTTTCCATGCCTTACAGGCGTACCGCATCGGCCACTGGTTATGGAAGGAAGGCCGCCGCGCGCTGGCAATTTTCCTGCAAAACCAGGTTTCTGTGACCTTCCAGGTTGATATTCACCCGGCGGCCAAAATTGGCCGGGGGATCATGCTTGACCATGCCACCGGGATTGTTGTCGGTGAGACGGCGGTCATTGAAGATGACGTGTCGATCCTGCAGTCGGTTACCCTGGGCGGTACCGGCAAAACCAGCGGCGATCGCCATCCGAAAATTCGTGAAGGGGTGATGATTGGCGCGGGTGCCAAAATCCTCGGCAATATCGAAGTGGGCCGCGGCGCGAAAATCGGCGCGGGCTCTGTGGTGCTGCAGCCCGTGCCGCCGCACACAACCGCCGCTGGCGTACCGGCGCGCATCGTCGGTAAGCCAGACAGTGATAAACCATCGATGGACATGGATCAGCACTTCAACGGCATTCACCATACGTTTGAGTATGGTGACGGCATTTAACTTCTGAGAATGGCGCCCGGATACCCCATCTGGCGCCAGGCTTCATACACCACCACGGACACCGCGTTCGACAGGTTCATGCTACGGCTGTCCGGCATCATCGGAATACGGATTTTCTGCTCAGCGGGCAGGGCGTCCAGAATCGTGGCCGGCAGGCCGCGGGTTTCCGGACCAAACATCAGATAGTCGCCTGCCTGGTAGCTCACGGCGCTGTGCGCGGGCGTGCCTTTGGTCGTCAGGGCAAACATGCGCTCTGGCTTTTCGCTTTCCAGAAACGCGGCGTAATCATGATGGCGAACCACCGCGGTAAATTCATGATAATCCAGCCCCGCACGACGCAGGCGTTTATCATCCCACGTAAAGCCCATCGGCTCGATAATATGCAGGCGAAATCCGGTGTTGGCGCACAGGCGGATAATGTTGCCGGTATTAGGCGGAATTTCTGGTTCGAATAAAACGATGTTAAGCATGCTGCCCCCTTAATTGCGGGGGCAGCATAGCAGAAATGACGGGCACTACGCGACGCCGGGTTCCTGTGGGCGGCAGCGCAGCATTTTATAGACGGTGGCACCTGCAGCCACCAGCGCGGGCAGGCTGAGGATCATCAAAATACTGTCTGCCTGCCACTGCATGGAGAGAAGCTGCGCGCTGGTCATGGTACCCGCCACGCCACCAAAACGGCCAATTCCCTGCATCCACGCGATACCCGTCGCGCGGCATTCGGTTGGGTAGAAGGTGGCGGCCAGGGTTTGCATCCCTGATTGCGCGCCGTTCATGGCGATCCCCATCAGGAAAATCAATCCGCCAAACAGGGCGATGTGATTATGCTCCATGCCGAGCAGCAGGATGAGCGCCATGGTCAGCATAAACCCACCTGCCACCACCCTGTGCGCCTCCCAGCGGTCCATCATCCACCCGGCGAGAAGAATGCCTGCGGTACCGCCGAAGGTGAACAGCGAGGTAAGCCAGGCAGATTCCGCCAGCGGATAACCCATCCCCAGCATCAACGTCGGCATCCAGCTCAGCAGGACGTAATAAATCACCAGCCCCATAAAGTAGGTCACCCACAGCATCAGGGTGCCGGGCAGCCAGGGCATAGAAAACAGCTGTGCCACGCTCCCTTTCTTAGACGCGACCCGCTCCTCCGCCAGGAAAAAGCCGGTCACGCCATCCAGCGTGCCGCGGGCGAAGCGGCTGGCGATACGGCGGATCTGCATCACGTCTCTTCCACGCTGAACCAGAAACTTCACCGACTCCGGCAAAAATAGCGCCAGCAGCAGCGTCAGGATCAGCGGGGCAATTGCGCCGGTCAGCAGTACGCTTCGCCAGCCGTGGTGAGGAATCAGCCAGGAGGAGATTGCCCCACCCCCCGCCGCGCCCAGAGGAAAACCGCAGTACATGGTATTGATCGCCATGGCGCGACAGCGCTTAGGGGCAAACTCTGAGAGCAGCGTGATGGCGTTAGGCATTGCCGCACCCAAACCCAGGCCGGTGAGAAATCGCCACAGCGTCAGGGTGTTCAGGGTTTGCGCCCAGGCGGCGCCCAGGCTTGCAAGACCAAAGAATAAACACGAAAAGACCAGCACGCGCTTGCGGCCCATCCGGTCCGATACCGGACCTGCGATCAGCGCACCCAGCGACAGTCCCAGCAGCGCGGCACTCAGTACCGGCCCCAGATCCTGTTTGTGGATCCCCCATTCTGCCGAGAGTGTCGGGGCAATGTAGCCCATTGCCGCTGTATCGAAACCATCGATTGCCAGCACCAGAAAGCCCAGCACAATGAGTAGCCAGTGAAACCATGAAAAGGAACTGTCGTCGATTACCTGCTGAATATCCACCTTACCTGAATAGGCCATACGCTCCTCTCTGATGTGATGTTGTTTTTGTGTTCTTGTATTTGCTTGTCTATACAATTGCGTGTGGCGGGGGATGTCAAATATTCTTATCTAATATGTTATCTAGATGTTATTTGTGGCACAAAAACGCGCCCGATGGAGGAGATCGGACGCGTGAGTAAGGCAGGTTAAGGGGAGGGGATCAGGCCGCATCTCCGTGGGTAAGCGGTGCCAGTGCCGCAGGGATCTTACTCAGCTCCTGCACCAGAGAATCCTTGCTGATCTCGCCGATTGTTTTCGCCCCGGTGAGAGTCATTGCAACCTTCATCTCTTTCTCAATCAGGTTAAGCAGGTTTGCTACCCCTGCCTGGCCGCTGGTGGCCAGCGCGTAAAGGTAAGCGCGTCCCAGCAGTACGCTGTCGGCACCCAGCGCAATCATACGCACCACATCCAGCCCGTTACGAATACCGCTGTCGGCGAGGATAGCGATGTCGCCTTTAACCGCATCCGCAATTGCCGGAAGGGCGCGTGCGGATGAGAGCACGCCATCGAGCTGACGTCCGCCGTGGTTCGAGACCACTATCCCGTCTGCGCCAAAACGCACCGCGTCGCGGGCGTCGTCCGGGTCGAGGATCCCTTTGATCACCATTGGGCCGTCCCAGAATTCGCGGATCCACTCCAGGTCTTTCCAGGAGATGGACGGATCGAAATTGTTCGCCAGCCAGCCGATATAATCTTCCAGCCCGGTAGGCTTACCGAGATAAGCCGAGATGTTACCCAGATCGTGTGGACGGCCATTCAGGCCCACGTCCCACGCCCACTGCGGATGTGTTACCGCCTGCCAGTAACGACGCATAGCAGCGTTCGGGCCGCTCATGCCGGAGTGGGCATCACGGTAGCGCGCGCCGGGGGTAGGCATATCAACGGTAAAGACCAGCGTGGAACAGCCCGCCGCTTTGGCGCGCTCCAGCGCGTTACGCATAAAGCCGCGATCGCGCAGGACGTATAGCTGGAACCACATCGGGCGCTTGATGGTCGGGGCGACCTCTTCAATCGGGCAGACAGACACGGTGGAGAGGGTAAACGGGATGCCTTTGGCATCCGCCGCGGCTGCGGCCTGCACTTCACCGCGACGGGCGTACATGCCACACAGCCCGACCGGGGCAAGCGCTACTGGCATGGAGAGCGTTTCGTTAAACAGTTTCGTCTCAAGGCTCAGATCCGACATATTCTTCAGCACGCGCTGACGCAGAGCCACCTCCGACAGATCTTCCACGTTACGGCGCAGGGTATATTCGGCATAGGCCCCGCCGTCGATATAGTGGAACAGGAACGGCGGCAAAATACGCTGCGCCGCGGCGCGGTAGTCACTGGCTGCTGAAATAATCATGCTTTGTTCTCCCTGGATATATCACTGTCGCCAGGCAGACGGGTAATACGCGCCTGTCGGGCCTGATCTTCATCAAATCGTTTAATGGTGGTGTGGACGAAGCCCAGATGCGCCATCATCGCCTTGCGTGCGGCCTCGGCATCACCGGCCAGAATGGCGTTGAGCACCGCCTCGTGCTGTTCGGTCAGTTGAGCAAAGACCGGCGGGACCAGATACATGCGCTGGCGGCTCTGCTTCACGGAGGATTGCAGCAGGTCGAAAAAACCGCGCATGGTCTGGAGCAGCACCACGTTGTGCGACGCCTCGGCAATCGCCAGGTGAAAGCGGACATCCGCCTGCGAAGCGATATCCGGGTCGCTGCTTTGCGTGGCGTCGAAGCAGGCCCTGAGCTTCTCTTTGTCGGCTTCGGTTGCCCGCATGGCCGCATGCCAGGCGGTACTGGTTTCGATGGCGTGACGGGCTTCGAGGATGTCGAAGCTGTAGTCCGGGTCATTCTCCATCAGGGTTTTGAGCGGCTGGACGATGTTTTGCTCGGACCAGTCGTCATGTTGCCAGCGCACAAAGGTGCCGCCGCCGCGACGGCTTACCAGTACTCCTTCGCTGACCAGCGTCGCCAGCGCTTCACGCAGGGAATTGCGCGACACGCCAAGCTGGGCGGCGAGTTGACGTTCAGCGGGCAATTTCATGCCCGCTTCCAGCTGTTGTTCTTCAATCAGCGCCCGCACGCGAGAGGCAATCTCGTCGGACAGGCGTCTGGGCATGACTATCATGGGATCATCCAGGTTAAGACATAGGCCTGCAGGGTGGTGATCACCCCAACCATGCAGGTGAATATCAGGCTGTGTTTCACGGTAAAACGGAACAGGTCGGACTCTTTACCCACCAGCCCTACCGCCGCACAGGCAATGGCGATGGACTGCGGAGAGATCATCTTCCCGGTCACGCCGCCGGTGGTATTCGCGGCCACCAGCAGCACGTCAGAGACGCCAATCTGCTGAGCCGCCGTCGCCTGCAGGGCGGCGAACAGGGCGTTAGACGAGGTATCTGAACCGGTCAGGAACACCCCCAGCCAGCCGAGGAACGGCGAGAAGAAGGTGAAGGCGTGGCCGGTATGGGCCAGCGCCAGTGCCAGCGTTGATGACAGGCCGGAGTAGTTCGAGATAAACGCGAACGCCAGCACCATGCCGATGGAGTAGATCGGCAGCATCAATTCTTTAATGGTCGCCGCAAAGGTCTGTACCGCGGCGGCCGGCTTCATGCGCAGCCACACCACAGAAAGGAGTGCGGCAAACAGGATGGCCGTGCCGGTGGCGGAGAACCAGTCAAACTTAAATACTGCCGCGTACGGCGTGGCGTCGTGCACCACTGGCGGCATACGGGCGACCATCTTGTCGAGGAACGGCACGGAGATGTTAATCACCATGTCGTACAGCGCACCGCCCGGGGCAAACAGGGCCTTAAACGGCGGGATGCTCCACAGCGTTACGGTGGCGGTCAGAAACAGGAACGGTGACCAGGCGCGAACGATCTGCCCGGCGGTATAGCCCGTGCGGGCGAGCGTCTGATCCACGTGCGACGCGCCCATATCGGCAAAGCGGAAGATGCGCACAGGCTGCCAGCGTTTCAGGAACAGCGTCAGACAGACCAGCGACACCAGGGAAGAGATAATGTCCGGCAGCTCCGGGCCAAGGAAGTTCGAGCTGAGATACTGGGCAATCGCGAACGAACCGCCCGCCACCATCACCGCAGGCCAGGTCTCCTTCACGCCGCGCCAGCCGTCCATAATCGCCATGATCCAGAACAGCACGATAATGGTCAGGAACGGCAACTGGCGGCCAACCATCTGACCAATCTCGAAGCTGTCCAGGCCAGTCACCTGGCCTGCGACCAGAATCGGAATACCCATCGCGCCAAACGCCACCGGCGCGGTGTTGACGATCAGGCAAAGACCGGCGGCATAGAGCGGGTTAAAGCCCAGCCCCACCAGCAGCGCGGCGGTGATTGCCACCGGCGCACCAAACCCTGCCGCCCCTTCCAGAAACGCCCCGAAGGAGAAGCCGACAATCAGCATCTGCAGGCGCTGGTCCGGCGTGATGGAGAGAATCGACGAGCGAATGATGTCGAACTGCCCGGTTTTGACTGAGATTTTATAGACAAACACCGCGGCGATGATGATCCACGCAATCGGCCACAGGCCGTAGAAGAAACCGTAGACAACGGATGCCAGCGCGCGATCGATCGGCATTTTGTAGAAGAACAGCGCCACCAGCAGCGCGATGGCGACGGTGTACGTCGCGGCGAGGTAGCCCTTCAGCTTGAGCTTAATCAGCGCAAAGAAGAAGAACAGGATCGGCAGCGATGCGATCAGGCTGGACAGCCAGATATTTCCGGCCGGGTCGTAGTTTTGTTGCCAGAGGCTCATGCAGGTCTCCTGGGGACCAGACAGCCTATGCTGCGGGTGAGTCTCCGCTCATCTCTGCGTCACAGTCTGTGTAAAAGTGGTCCTGCCAATATTGTGTTGTAGGGGTAATGACAATGAATGGTTAATCAACTGTTGCTATTCGGCAATATATTTGTGACGTGAATCATTGAAACTGTGAACGAAGGATAGCTTTAAAACCCATTGGTAGGACCAAATCCACAATGTTCAGGGTTGAGCAGGAACCGGGTCAAAATCGTGTCATTCAGTCAGGCGCGGTGCGTAGCGAAGGGGATAAAGAGAAGCAAGTACCGCAATCATGTTAACTTTAGGAGGGATTTATGTTTTATTCTGGTTTGTGTTGGGTGTCTTGCGTGTTAAGGGTGTGATTTTTTACCTAAAAATAAAAATTTTTTTTAGGTAAAAATGCGGAATATCATGTTTAGCAAAAAATTACATTTAAGGTAAATTTCACATATAGGATTTAACAGCTTATTACAAACGATCATTTGCTGATCAATGATAAAATATCCTTTATAAGTGCACCTGGCCAGTATAAAAACGATGTTTTTCGGACGATGCTAATAATTTCTTCTAATAATATTCTTAAAAAAATTGATCAAACAATGATCAGTTGTGTAAGTAAAATAATTTAGCTTCGGTATTAGGAGGTAGTTAATAATTCTCAGGGCTATGGAAATGCGTTAAATATGTTATCTGGCTGTTAAATATGAAATGTGAAACAGGCCTGCTGAGCGCTTTTAAGTGCGTAGACGTTAAAAGACATTTGATTTACTATTTATTGAGATACAACGTTACAGAAGATGCTAAATTAAATTTTAACTACACACTAATCATTGTTATTTGCGGCCTGGCGGATTTTCCAAAACTGTAGGATATAGCGGAAGGGTTTGCAGAAAATATACGGATTGTCACGCTGGGATGGACCCTGATTTATTCTTTGAGGTCGCGTCACCAATTCTGTTAGTACCCTTTGGGTGACGGTTTTAAAATCCTTATAGAAATTATTGTACCTGGTACAACAAATCAATATCTGTTTAATTTACAGAGGGGAAAGTGTTCCTAATGAAAATCAAAAATGTGGCGCTGGCATTTGCCACGGCGGGGTTTCTGTTATCTTCTAAGGCGGTGCTGGCAAGCAGTAATTCAGGCGTTAATACTAGCCTTAATACAGACGCAGGTACACAGAGCACAGGCGGTACAATCAACTTCACCGGCAAGATTACCCTTATTTCCTGTAACATTACTACGGCATCAAAAACCAAAACGGTAGATCTTGGGGCGTGGGCGAAAAGCTACTTCGATGAACACGTCGAAACAACGCCGCGTGAGTTCAAAATCAACGTCGAAAAATGCCCGGAAACGGTTAAATCTGTGGCGGTGCTGTTTGACGGGAATAAAGATGCGGTTGATGACTCGCTGTTGCAGGTTACGCCAGGCACGGGTATGGCGACGGGCGTCGGGGTGAAGCTTTATAACAGCGATCGCAGCACGGTTATTAAGCCGGGTACGGTTTCAAAAACCACCGCACCAGATGCTCAAGGCAATGCAGAATTAACGTTCTTTGCCGCACTGGACAAAGATGGAACGGAAATCAAAGCGGGTGATGTCAACGCTGTGTCCAATTTCCTGATGGTTTATAACTGATTATTTTTAGCCACCTCCAGAGATAATAGAGATGAAACGTTTGTCGTATATTATGCTCACTGCATTAATGATTAGCTCTGCGTCAGTTTCCGCAGGCGTAGTAATGGGGGGAACACGGATCGTATACCCGCAAAACAGTAAGGAGGTGGCATTTTCTGTATCTAATATGGAAAGTGCAGTTCCCTATCTGATTCAGTCGTGGGTTGAGAATGATGCTGAAGGGAAAAACCGCGCCGCGCCATTTATCGTCACGCCGCCACTATTCAGGCTTGATCCGGATCAGACCAATACGCTTCGTATTCAATATACCGGCGCGCCGCTGCCCGCAGATCGTGAATCCGTATTTTGGCTCGATATTAAGGCCATTGCGCCAAAGCCAAAAGAGAGCAGCAACGAATTACAAATTAACGTTAAATCGAAATTTAAAATTTTCTACCGCCCTGAAAACCTGAAAGGCGATGCTGCAACCGCCTGGCAAAAGGTGAGATTCTCAACGACGCAGAAAGGGCTTGAGGCCACCAACCCGACGCCGTACTACGTCTCTTTTTATCGCCTCAGCGTCTCGGGGCACAACATTGAGCAACCGGGTATGATCGGCCCAGGCGAAACCCGCGAATGGCCTGTGGCAGCCTCCGGCAGCGTTACCTGGTCGGCTATTAATGATTTTGGCGCTATTACCGCGACCCGGTCGCAGCCTCTTTAAACCATGCCTTCTCGCCTGTTTCGTTATGCGCCACTTTCGTTGCTGCTGCTCAGCTTCAGCCGTACAGGATGGGCCGAGGATTATTTTGATCCCGCCGCGCTGGAGCTTTCTTCTGCCGAACAGAAAACGGCGGATCTGCACTATTTCTCCGAAAAGGGCGGGCAGATGCCCGGCACGTGGCTCGTAACGATTGAGGTTAACGGACGCGAGGAACGGCATCAGGAGATTACCTTCGTCAATGAGAAAGGTAGCCTGCAGCCCGTGTTTAGCGTGCCGCTGCTGGAGACGCTCGGGGTGAATGTGGGGGCGATCCCGGCGCTTTCCCGGTTGCAGGAGGGAGAGACCTTCACGCATATCGCCGATTTTATCCCGGCGGCGCGGACCTCCTATGATTTTAACCAGCAGCGCCTGTTTCTCAGCCTGCCGCAGGCGGCGATGACGCACCGCAGCCGTGGCTATGTGCCCCCCTCGCAGTGGGATGACGGTATTCCGGCGGCATTTGTTGATTACAGCCTCACGGGGGGGCAGGCTCATCATCAAAACGGCGACACGACGTCAAGTTATCTCAGCCTGCGTAACGGCGTAAACCTGGGACCGTGGCGGCTGCGTAATACGTCGGCCTGGAGCTACAGCAACGCGGGCGGCAATCGTTTTCAGTCACAAAGCAGCTGGCTGAGCAGGGATATTCGCAGCCTGAACAGCCAACTGCGGATCGGCGATGCCTGGACTGCCGGCGACCTGTTCGATAGCGTGGCGTTTCGCGGGGTTCAGCTCTCATCCAGCGAGAGTATGTTACCCGACAGCCAGCGCGGCTTCGCGCCGACAATTCGCGGCGTCGCGCACAGCTATGCCAGGGTTTCTGTTTCGCAAAATGGCTATGTGATTTATGAAACCTGGGTAGCCGCCGGGCCGTTTGTTATTAACGATCTGTTCCCCGGCGCGCAAAGCGGCGATTTGCAGGTGACCATCACGGAAAGCGACGGCTCGAAACGCGTATTTACCCAGCCTTATTCTGCGGTACCGTTTATGCGGCGCCAGGGCAGCCTGAAATACAGCCTCAACGCCGGACGCTTTCACTCCGGCTCCAGCGATGCCCGGTCGCCGGACTTTGTTGAAGGCGCTTTTTTCTACGGCTTGTTCTCCAGTATGACGGTATACGGCGGCTTTCGTACCGCGAATAACTACCAGGCCGGCGCCATTGGCGTGGGCAGAGGGTTTGGCGCGTTCGGCTCGCTGGGCGTTGACGATACGCTGGCAAAAAGCCGTTTATCTGACGGCAAAAGCGTAATAGGGCAGGCGTGGCGCGTTCAGTATCAGAAGGATTTTAATACCACCGGCACCGCCTTCAATCTGGCGAGCTATCGTTATGCTTCGCGCAACTTTTATGAGTTTAGCGAGCTGAATCAGTCTGACAGCCAGCAGTTACGGCTCAATAACCGCCGTAGCCGCTCGCAAATAACCTTCTCACAGACGCTGGGGCAGTTCGGCAGCCTTAGCGTTTCGGCGTGGATGCAGGATTACTGGCACACCTCCGGGCAGGATAAAACCATACACCTTGGCTGGTACACCAGCTGGCGGGGCATTTCATGGGGAGCGGGGTATGACTATACCGACTCAGCGCGCGAGCAACATCCCGATCGCACCGTGTCGTTTAATATCAATATTCCGCTCGGTAACTGGCTGCCGGACAGCTCGGTCAGTTACTTCATCAATAAAAATAACCGTGGGATGTCCACGCAGCAGGTGTCACTCAACGGCAGCGCGCTGGCGAACCGCAACCTCAACTATAGCGTTCAGCAGAGTAAAGCCAGCGAGGGACAAGCCGACAGCACCAGTCTGGCGCTGCAATATAACGGCGGCTACGGCAACGTAAGCCTCGGTTATGATCGCAGCCGAAACGGCGATAATGCCAGTCTCGGCCTCGCCGGGGGCGTTATCGCCACGCAGTATGGCGTCACGCTCAGCCAGCCGCTGGGCGATAGCGTCGCTCTGCTGCGCGTGCCTGGCGCGGCGAACGTTGAGCCGGAGGGCTACAGCGGCATCCATACCGACAGTCGCGGCTACGCGGTTATGCCCGCGCTTTCGGCCTATCGTAAGAATACCGTCAATCTTGATACGGCGACGCTTGGCGAAAACGTCGACGTTGAGCAGAGCGGTCTGACGCTCGTTCCCACCAGCGGCGCGGTGGTGCTTGCTAATTACGCAACGCACATTGGCTATCGCGTGCTGTTCTCCCTGCGATACCACGGCGAGCCATTGCCATTTGGCGCCCAGGCCGAGGTGGTGGAGCAAAAACGTCGTTCAGCCAACCGAAGCATGGTGGCTGACGGCGGTCAGGCTTACCTGAGCGGAGTACCGGAGCGCGGCACGCTGCGCGTAACCTGGTATGAAGACGGAGAGCCGCGTCAGTGCCAGACGCCGTTCAAACTGGGGGCGGCTCATATGGCTCCCGGCATCGCTACGCTGTCTCTTGAGTGCCACTAGAGGAATATTATGCGTCACTTTATTCAATGGGTTTTCTACCTCAGTCTACTTTCTCTTTTTGGCATGCTGAGTTTTCATGCGCACGCTCAGGCCTCGCCCTGCCACACCACGCGCAATCAGTGGGTTGTCCAGGTACCCTACGCCATTGGATATGCTCCTGGCACAGCGGACTGGACGCCGGTTTCCGCGCCGATACAGTCTACCGGGGCGGATTTTTACAGCTGCGATGGCGGAAATGACGCCTGGCGAAGTATCGGATTTGTCGAGATGGATAATCCCGTCGGCACCGTGGTGGGGGAAGACGGTGCGTCGCGGCACGTCTACAAAACCCAGATTGAAGGCATCGGCTACGCGCTCGGGTTCCGCGAGCAGCAGTACTGTGGTGCGGATGCCGTGCGGTATATTGACGGCACCAGCCCGGTGGACGGCAACGAGTCACGCCGTATCTGCGACGCCTCACAGAATCCTGCTTTTGCCAGCGCCTCAACCTATAAGATGCAGTTCTGGGTGGTGTTTTACAAAATACCGACGTCCAGCGCCATGCCTGATGATAACGCCAACTCCCAGGAGCAAAACGTCGGATCGCTGATATTACAGGCGGGAGAAAACAAAGCCAGCGCGACCAGCGTCGCGACACCGGTGCAGATCCGTCTCGCCAGCTTCACGGTCAGGCATACCAGCTGTTCCGTTGGTTCCCGCAGCATTCTGGTACCGATGGGAACCGTAAGCCAGCGTGAATTTCACGGCACAGGCTCCCGCGCCGGTGGCGGACGCTTCAGCATTCCGGTGACCTGTGAAAATAACACGACGGTGAAGATGGGCTTCTTCGGCGATACCACGCCGGGCAACGATCGGGCGCTGGCGTTAACGAAGCAGCAGGACAGCGCCAGCGGCGTCGGGATCGAACTGCTTTATGGCGACAATACCGGTGCGGTTCAGGGGCAGGTGGTGCCGTGGAACACCCCGCAGGTGTCGGCGCTTGGGCAGGTGGGAGATAACCAGACGCAGACCTTCTGGTTTGATGCGCATTATATTCAGACAGAAGAGAACGTGACGGCGGGAAAAGCGGATGCGATGGCCACGTTTAACCTGATTTACAACTGAGTGTTCCCCTGCCGCTGCGGCAGGGGAGACCGATCAGAACGCCGTCTTACAAAAACCCGTCATCTCTTTCAGGCCCATCTCGCGGCCAAGCTCGGTCATCGGGTGGACCACCACCAGACCCCGTACGCTTTTCTTCAGCTTGCCCATATCGGCCTGCTCTTTTTTGGTAATGGCGCGGCGGTGCGGCATATTCATCAGCTTCTGCGCTTCTTTACTCAGCTTCTGGCTTTTCACTTCGCGCAGGCGCTCGATCTCCGCTTCCAGCTTCGCGGTCTCTTTCTCCAGCTCGGCGTACTTCTCGGCGGAGTCTACCAGCGAGAGACCGGCCATCTGATGGCGGATCAGATCCAGGCGGTCGCTCAGGCGTTTAATTTCGTTCTTTTCGACTTCTTTCATGACAAATAACTCTGAAAACGGGGAATTTAGAGGGAAGGATACACCAATGTGAGCAGGCTTACTTCTGAAACGCTTTTTTTAAGCTGATTCGGGAAATCAGCTCAGTCAGGGAAAGAACCATCGTGGAACGGACAACCTGTTGATAACGCAGCTTTTGCATGGCGTACAGTTCCGGGTCGCTGTTATCAAAATGGGGGGCAGGGGGGAGCGCGGTAACGCAATGCAGCTCGCCGAAGGGGCCAAGGATCTCGTCATCGGTAAAGGTGTACTCATTACCGTCATGATTGAGCTCTTCGCGCAGCGCCATCAACAGCTCCGCATCTTCATATTCTTGTCGGTTCAGCACGCCAAGACCATAAATCAACTTCAGACGCACGGATAAATCGCCCAGCGGTCCGTCGCCGTCCAGTAACGGTTCTACAGCATATTTTACCGCGTAGTCGTCTTTGCGAAACACCTGAAGTACCAGGATATTCACCGCCTCGGTTAACAACTCGACGGCGGTAATCAGGAAACTTCGTACGGTTTTGCCAGCATTCAGACGCTCAAGCACACGATTTTCAAAGGCCTGGGTTTGTTCCATTATTGCCTGCATATCTGACAATCTGTAATCAGGGCGCAGGATCACCTGCGCCTCACTGTGCATCATTTGGTTGCGTTATATGCGTTAACCGCCTCCGCAACCACATCGCTGTTGGCGTCCAGACCGGAAATCTGCGCCAGCGCAGCCTGTGCGCCCTGGTCATCAATCAACTGTGCCAGCTCCTGCGCCTGCGGATCCTGCTCGCTGCGGTAGTGCATCGCGGCGGCAATCCCTTTCACCAGGTTGGCGTGCGGCAGGCCGTATTCCAGCGTACCCAGCAGCGGCTTAATCAGGCGATCGCCCGCGCTCAGCTTACGCAATGGCTGGCGGCCCACGCGCTCAACGTCATCTTTCAGATACGGGTTTTCAAAACGACCGAGGATTTTCTGGATATATGCTGCGTGTTTATCAGCATCAAAACCGTAGCGTTTGATCAGCACCGCGCCGCTCTCTTCCATTGCCCCTTTTACCACCGCGCGGATCTTCTCGTCGAGGATCGCATCACGAATAGTCTGATGACCGGCCAATTTTCCGAGGTACGCGGTTATAGCATGACCCGTGTTCAGCGTGAAGAGTTTACGTTCCACAAATGCCATCAGGTTATCCGTTAATTCCATACCTGGAATGGTCGGCAGCGCGCCTTTAAATTGGGTTTTGTCCACGATCCACTCGCTGAAGGTTTCTACCGTCACTTCCAGCGGGTCGTTAGTTGCAGATTCTGACGGCGGAACGATACGGTCAACGGCAGAATCCACGAAGCCAACGTGCGCTTCAACCCAGGCTTTGTCTTCGTCCGCAACGGCGGCCAGAACGTGACCTTTCAACTGCGTGGTGCCACGCACCATATTTTCACAGGCAATGATGTTCAGCGGGGTATCGATGCCCTGCGCTTTACGTTTTGCCAGGCCTTTTGCGACCGCAGGCGCGATGCGCTCAAGTACCACCGGGCCCACCGCGGTGGTCACCAGGTCAACGCTGGCGATGAGGTCGATAACATCGTCGCCAATGCTGCTTACCGCGTTGACGCCAGAGACCGTTTCAACCTGCTCGTTTTCTCCCACCACGTGTACCTGGTAGCTATGACGGGCATTCAGGGCATCCAGAACGACCTGATTCACATCGGCGAATGTCAGCGTAATGCCCGCGTCTGCCAGCAGTTTGCCGATAAAGCCACGACCGATATTACCTGCGCCAAAATGTAATGCTTTCATAGTGTTAACCTTTATCAATGTTTTTACCCGAGAGGGCTGGGGTGAGGAACGTATACCCCTCACCCTAGCCCTCTCCCCAAAAGGGAGAGGGAAGATACGCTGTTATTTGTTGAGGAGTGCCAGCACTTCTTCAACGCTTTCAGTCTGTGCCAGACGCTCGATGACGGACTCATCATCCAGCGCGTTGGTCAGGCTGGTAATCACCTGGATGTGCTCGTTATTGCGAGCGGCGATACCAATCACCAGACGGGCAATGTCGTCTTCTTCTTCACCGAAGCGCACGCCATCAGGATACTGGCAGAACACCACGCCGGTTTTGAGCACGCGGTCTTTCGCTTCCACCGTACCGTGCGGTACCGCGATGGATTCGCCCAGGTAGGTTGGCGTCAGTTTTTCGCGTTCCAGCATCGCGTCGACATATTCAGGCTGAACGTAGCCGCCTTTTACCAGCTGCTCACCGGCAAAGCGAATTGCCTCTTCTTTGGTGGCTGCGGTACGACCGAGGAAGATGTTCTCCGCGCCCAGCTTAAACAGGTGAGCATTGCTCTCGTCAAAGCTGTCCTGCAGGCTGGTCCGCACTTTCACTTCGTTGTCTTCGTGACGCTGTGCGGCCACCAGACGTTCAGTCAGGCTGGTGTACAGGCCGCTGTCGAGGAAGTTGGTCAGCGAAATATGCTGTGCCTGCGGTACCTGGCGCATGGCACGTTCGGTCAGGTCACGGTGCGTAATCACCAGGTCAACATCCGGTGGCAGGCTGTTAATGGCGCTGTTGGTCACTGAGATATTGGTCAGGCCTGCATCCTGCACTTTCTTACGCAGCACGCCGGCACCCATTGCGCTGGAACCCATACCGGCATCACAGGCAACGATGATTTTACGCACGTGGCTCAGGTCGTTAGAAACATCACCCGCTGACAGCGGCGTTGCGCCTTTGGACTCGGCTTTCATGTCGTGCATACGACGGGTGGCCGCTTCGATATCGTCATCTTCTTTCACTTTGCTGGTTTTCAGCAGGATAGAAGCGACCACGAAGGAGACCGCCATTGCCGCACAGATAGCCGCGATGTTAGCAAAATAGGCACCTTTCGGCGTCATTGCCAGTACCGCCAGGATAGAGCCCGGAGACGCCGGAGAAACCAGACCACCGTTCAGCACGCTCAGGGTGAACACACCGGTCATACCGCCGAGGATAACGGCCAGGATCAGACGTGGGTTCATCAGCACGTACGGGAAGTAAATTTCGTGAATACCGCCCAGGAAGTGAATGATAGCCGCACCGCCAGCAGACTGCTTCGCGCTGCCGCGACCAAAGAACATGTACGCCAGCAGAACGCCCATACCCGGACCCGGGTTCGCTTCAATCAGGAAGAAGATGGACTTGCCGAGGTCATGAGACTGCTGAATACCCAGCGGTGAGAAGATACCGTGGTTGATGGCGTTGTTCAGGAACAGGATTTTCGCCGGTTCAACAAAGATAGACGCCAGCGGCAGCATGTCGTGCGCCACCATGAAGTTAACGCCCGCCGCCAGAATCTTGGACAGGACTTCAACTGCCGGGCCAATGCCGAGGAACGCCAGAATCGCGAGGATCATCCCGATGATGCCCGCAGAGAAGTTGTTCACCAGCATCTCGAAGCCGGATTTGATTTTGCCATCAACCCAAACGTCGAATTTCTTAATCGCCCAGCCACCCAGAGGACCGGCGATCATCGCACCGAGGAACATCGGCATATCCGCACCGACGATAACACCCATGGTTGTGATGGCACCCACTACGCCACCACGGTCACCGCCCACCAGACGACCACCGGTATAACCGATGAGCAGCGGCAGCAGGTAAGTAATCATTGGGCCAACAAGTTTCGCCAGCGTTTCGTTAGGCAACCACCCTGTCGGAATGAATAATGCAGTGATGATACCCCACGCGATAAACGCGCCGATATTTGGCATCACCATATTGCTGAGGAAACGACCAAAGCTTTGAACTTTGATCTTGAAATCGGATGACATAAAACACCCCTTCTTCTGTTTACGCTTAGGCTTGCGGCCCGAGGTTTATTGTTAATGAGGCGGCAGAGGTAGCCGGGCCCTGTTCTGATGCTGTGAAATCTGGCACTGAATCGTTCAACTGTCCAGACGGCGAAAAATTGTGTGATCGTAATCACGTAAATGCAGGGGGTGTGGCGGGAAATGAGGTGATCTGAATCACAAAACCACAGTCTAAAAAAAACACAATGGGGAGAAAATCGGCAAAACACCCCTGTTTTTGTGATATGAATCACATTTAGTTGTCGCGGGTTTGTTTCTGAGTTGTGATTTAATTCACAAAAAATTTTTATGCGGATTTCTCCGGCTGTGATCGGCGGCAAATTCTGCCTGACGAATGAGCGTCACGATGGTTCTGAGCAACACGCAAAGCTAAAAAACCACTTTTCATGTGTGGTATGGCGAAAAGCGAAAACGTGGATTACGCTCATAATGTAAGGTTAAGTATATTATTATTCAGGATATATTTTGACACGTTTATAAACTTGCATGGAGATATTATAAAAACCGATACTCCCCGGCTCTGAAATAACCAGTCTACCTTTTATGTTTAAAAATAAATTAATTAGGTTGCGTACTGTTTTATTAATTTAATGAGTTGACGTTTTTTAAGTGAGGAGAATATGTTTCTCAACTATTTTGCGCTGGGCGTATTGATTTTTGTTTTTCTGGTTCTGTTTTACGGAATCATCGCCATTCATGACATCCCCTATAACATGGCCAAAAAGCGTAATCATCCCCATGCCGATGCAATCCACACGGCGGGCTGGATTAGCCTGTTTACGCTCCATGCCATCTGGCCGTTCCTGTGGATCTGGGCCACGCTGTACCGGGAAGATCGCGGTTGGGGCATGCAAAACCACATCACCAAAGCTGATGAGGTGCCGGGTATGGATGCGCTGGCCAAACGCGTGGCCGAATTAGAACAAAAGCTGGCAGCGGTACAGCCCACTGCTGATACGAAAACGCTGGAGCGCTAATTATGGATCTGTTGATTATTTTGACCTACGTGGCGTTTGCCTGGGCGATTTTTAAAATATTCCGTATTCCGGTCAACCAGTGGACGCTCGCCACCGCTACATTAGGTGGGGTGTTTATTGTGGCGGGCCTTATTTTATTAATGAACTATAACCACCCGTATACGTTTACGGCGCAAAAAGCGGTTATTTCCATTCCGATTACGCCGCAGGTGACCGGCGTGGTCAGCGAAGTCACTGATAAAAATAACCAGCTTATTAAAAAAGGCGAAGTGTTATTTAAACTTGACCCGGGCCGCTATCAGGCACGGGTCGACAGACTGCAGGCCGACCTGGTGACCGCGACGCACAATATCGACGTGCTCAAAGCGCAGTTGTCGGAAGCAGTAGCCAACACCACGCGCGTGTCCGCCGAGCGGGACCGTCTGTATAAAGATTACCAGCGCTATCTCAAAGGCAGCCAGGCGAAGGTAAACCCGTTCTCTGAGAGCGATATCGACAACGCGCGGCAGAACTATCTGGCTCAGGACGCGCTGGTAAAAGGCTCAGTGGCGGAACAAACGCAGATCAAAAGCCAGTTAGACAGCATGGTGAACGGCGAACAGTCGCAGATTGCCTCTTTACGCGCCCAGCTGGCCGAAGCCAAATACAACCTGGATCAGACCGTGGTACGTGCGCCGAGCAATGGCTACATCACCCAGGTGCTGATTCGCCCGGGAACGTATGCCGCCGCGCTGCCGCTGCGCCCGGTCATGGTCTTTATTCCTGAACAGAAACGCCAGATTGTGGCCCAGTTCCGTCAGAACTCGCTGCTGCGTCTGAAGCCGGGCGATGAAGCGGAAGTGGTGTTTAACGCCCTGCCGGGGCAGGTCTTCTCCGGCAAGCTCACCAGCATTCTGCCGGTGGTGCCAGGGGGCTCATATCAGGCGCAGGGGGCACTGCAATCGCTAACAGTAACACCGGGAACGGATGGCGTGCAGGCGCTGATAGAACTGGAGCCTAACGCCGACGTTGATGCGTTGCCGGACGGTATTTACGCGCAGGTGGCGGTCTATTCCGACCATTTCGCGCACGTCTCGGTGATGCGTAAAGTCCTGCTGCGCATGACCAGCTGGATGCACTATCTCTATCTTGATCATTAATCCTCGCCGGGCAGGAATGCGACATGCATACCTGCCCTTTTTTCAGCGCTTGATCCATACTGACTTTTTCTGGCATCAAGGATCAGGCAATGAAACTCATCGGCAGCTACACCAGTCCCTTCGTGCGAAAGATCTCGATTCTCCTGCTGGAGAAAGGGATTGAATTTGAATTCGTTAATGAACAGCCCTACAACGCCGAAAACGGCGTTGCGCAGTACAACCCGCTGGGGAAAGTCCCGGCGCTGGTAACGGACGAGGGCGAATACTGGTTTGATTCCCCGATTATCGCTGAGTACATCGAGCTGCTCGGCGTTGCGCCAGCCATGTTACCGGCAGATCCGAAGGCGGCCCTGGCAGTGAAGCAAATTGAAGCGCTGGCCGATGGCATCATGGATGCGGCGTTAACTTCCGTGCGCGAGCAGGCAAGGCCCGTTGCTCAGCAGTCGGAAACGGAGCTGCTGCGCCAGCGTGAGAAAATCAGCCGCAGCCTGGACAGGTGCGAGCAGCTCATACAGGAGGGCAAAATAGCAACGGATAGCCTGAATCTGGCGACGATCGCTATCGCCTGCGCCATTGGTTATCTCAACTTTCGTCGCGTCTCCCCTGGCTGGTGCGTCGACCGTCCGCTACTGGTGAAGCTCGCCGAAACGCTCTTCCAGCGCGAGAGCTTCGCCCGTACCGAACCGCCAAAGGCTTGACGCGGGTTATAACACTTCGCGTCAGGAGGCGGTACAATCCCTCCACATGTTAACTCCCTCTCCCGTCGGGAGGGGGGATGATATTTACTCGCCAGGCGCTTTCATGACTACTCATCACTCCCTGTACAGCCAGATCCCCGCTACCGACCGACTCCTTCGTGAACCCCTTATTCGTTCCGCTGTCGAGCGGTTCGGCCATACCGCGACGGTTGAGATGTTACGTCTGCTTCAGGACGAGGCCCGGCGCCATATTCAGGCAGAAAATGCCTTGCCCGGCTGGTGCGTGGCGTGGGAGCAGGAGCTGGAACAGAGGCTGGTTGATAAAGGGCAAAGCGCGTTGCGCCCGGTGATTAACCTGACGGGGACTGTCCTGCATACCAATCTCGGGCGTGCGCAACAGGCGGAAGAGGCGGTAGATGCCGTAACGCAGGCCATGCGTTCGCCTGTCACGCTGGAGTACGATCTCGACGGAGCAGGACGCGGGCATCGTGATCGGGCCCTGGCGGATCTTCTTTGTCAGTTCACCGGTGCTGAAGATGCCTGCATTGTGAATAACAACGCGGCGGCGGTCCTGTTGATGCTGGCAGCGACCGCCAGCGGCAAAGAGGTGGTCGTCTCGCGCGGCGAACTGGTGGAGATTGGCGGCGCGTTTCGCATCCCGGACGTGATGCGCCAGGCGGGCTGTACCCTGCATGAGGTGGGTACCACTAACCGGACCCATGCGAAAGATTACCGTGCGGCGGTGAATGAAAACACCGCCCTGCTGATGAAGGTCCACACCAGTAATTATCATATCGAAGGGTTCACTAAAGCCGTTGAAGAGGCCGAGCTGGCGGCGATAGGCCAGGAGCTGAATGTGCCGGTCGTTGCCGATCTCGGCAGCGGCTCGCTGGTGGATCTGAGCCAGTATGGTCTGCCGAAAGAGCCGATGGTGCAGGAGATGATTGCGGCGGGCGTTAGCCTGGTCAGTTTTTCCGGTGATAAGCTGCTGGGCGGGCCGCAGGCCGGGATCATCGTCGGTAAGCGTGAATTGATTGCGAAACTGCAGCAGCATCCGCTGAAGCGCGCCCTGCGTGCCGATAAAATGACGCTTGCCGCGCTGAACGCGACGCTGCGGCTCTATCTCCACCCGGAGAAACTGGCGGAACGCCTGCCAACGCTGCGTCTGTTAACGCGTGATGCCGCCTCGATTCGCGCGCAGGCCGAGTTACTGTTGCCGAATGTCGCGTCGCATTACGCCGATTTCGACGTGCGCATTGAGTCCTGCCAGTCGCAAATTGGCAGTGGCTCGTTACCGGTGGATCGGCTGCCCAGCGCGGCTCTGACCTTCACCCCGCGCGATGGCCGCGGCAGCAGGCTTGACGCGCTCTCTGCGCGCTGGCGTGCTCTGCCTACGCCGGTTATCGGGCGAATTTACGATGGCCGAATGTGGCTGGATCTACGCTGTCTTGAAGATGAAGAGCGATTTCTGGAGATGCTGTTGAAATGATTATTGCCACCGCCGGTCATGTTGACCACGGAAAAACCACCTTGTTGCAGGCCATCACGGGCGTGAATGCCGATCGCCTGCCGGAAGAGAAAAAGCGCGGTATGACCATCGATCTGGGTTATGCCTACTGGCCGCAGCCCGATGGCCGCGTGCTGGGCTTTATTGACGTCCCCGGACACGAAAAGTTTCTTTCCAACATGCTGGCGGGGGTCGGTGGTATTGACCATGCCCTGCTGGTGGTGGCCTGTGATGACGGCGTTATGGCGCAAACGCGTGAACACCTGGCGATCCTGCAGTTGACGGACAACCCACAGCTAACCGTGGCGCTGACCAAAGCCGATCGTGTGGACGCGATGCGTATTAACGAGGTGCGCGAGGCGGTGCAGGCCACGTTGCGCGAATATGGCTTTACCGATGCTGCGCTGTTTGAAACAGTCGCCACAGAAGGGCGCGGGATCGACGCACTTCGCCACCATTTGCAGCAGCTTTCGTCGCGGGAACATGCCAGCCATCATCGCTTTCGTCTGGCCATCGACAGGGCGTTTACCGTTAAAGGTGCGGGTCTGGTGGTGACCGGTACCGCCCTGAGTGGTGAAGTGAAGGTGGGCGATACCGTATGGCTGACGGGTATTAACAAGCCGATGCGGGTGCGCGGGTTGCATGCACAAAACCAGCCCGTTGATCATGCCCATGCCGGGCAGCGTATCGCCCTCAATATTGCCGGCGATGCGGAGAAAGCGCAGCTAAACCGCGGCGACTGGCTGCTGTCTGAGGCGCCGCCAGAACCGTCTGAGCGGGTGATTGTCTCCCTGCAGACGCATATCCCGCTCAGCCAGTGGCAGCCGCTGCATATCCACCATGCGGCCAGCCATATCACCGGGCGCGTGTCGCTGCTGGAAAACGATCTCGCTGAACTGGTTTTCGATACGCCACTCTGGCTGGCAGATAATGACCGTCTGGTGCTGCGTGATATCTCGGCGCGAGAAACGCTGGCCGGGGCGCGGGTGGTGACGCTCAACCCGCCGCGTCGCGGGAAGCGTAAACCGGAGTATTTGCAGTGGCTGTCGGCACTGGCGCAGGCCAGTAACGATAAGGCTGCGCTGGAGGTGCATCTTGAACGCGGTGCGGTGAACCTGACCGACTTCGCCTGGGCACGACAGCTCAGCAACGAAGGCCTCCTCCCGCTGACCCAGCAGCCGGGATTTATCCAGGCCGGTAATAACCTGCTGAACGCGCCGGTTGCGGCGTGCTGGCAGCGAAAGGTGTTAAACACGCTTGCCACCTACCATGAACAGCATCAGGATGAGCCTGGCCCGGGGCGCGAGCGCCTGCGTCGTATGGCGCTGCCAATGGAAGACGATGCGCTGGTGCTGTTGCTGATAGAAAACATGCGTGAAAGCGGCGTGATCAAAAGCCACCACGGCTGGCTGCATCTGCCGGAACACAAAGCCGGGTTCACCGCAGAGCAAGAGGCAATCTGGCAAAAAGCGGCCCCTCTGTTTGGCGATGAGCCCTGGTGGGTTCGCGATCTCGCCCGTGAAACGAATACCGACGAGCAGGTGATGCGCCAGGTATTGCGCCATGCCGCGCAGCAGGGGCTCATCGTTGCGATCGTGAAAGATCGTTATTACCGCAACGATCGTATCGTCGCGTTTGCCAGTCTGATCCGCGAACTGGATCAGGCGCGAGGCTCCACCTGTGCGGCTGATTTCCGCGATCGTCTGAACGTGGGGCGAAAGCTTGCCATTCAGATCCTGGAATATTTCAACCGCATCGGTTTTACCCGCCGTCGCGGTAACGACCATTTATTACGGGATTCGTTGCTCTTTCCAGAAACAGCGTGACCCCTGTCGTAAACACCACTTCCGGCTGGCGATAAAATCACCAGCCGGTACTACCCTTGTTGTACACCAACAGCAAGGAGACGGTCATGACAAACAATCCTCCCTCTTCACGCATTCAGCCAAGCGAGTACGGTTTCCCTCTCAAGCTAAAACCCCGTTATGACAACTTTATTGGCGGCGACTGGGTGGCACCCGTCGACGGCGAATACTATTCCAACCTGACCCCCGTCACCGGCCAGCCGCTGTGTGAGATAGCCAGCTCAGGCAAGCGCGATATCGATCTGGCGCTGGATGCGGCGCATAAAGCCAAAGATAAATGGGGACAGACTTCCGTGCAGGACAGGGCGGCGATCCTGTTCAAAATTGCCGACCGGATGGAGCAAAATCTTGAGCTGCTGGCGACGGCAGAAACCTGGGATAACGGCAAGCCGATCCGTGAAACGATGGCGGCCGATGTGCCGCTGGCGATTGACCACTTCCGCTATTTTGCCTCCTGTATTCGTGCTCAGGAGGGAGGAATCAGTGAAGTCGATAGCGACACCGTGGCGTATCACTTCCACGAGCCGCTGGGCGTGGTGGGGCAGATTATCCCGTGGAACTTCCCGCTGCTGATGGCGAGCTGGAAAATGGCGCCCGCGCTGGCGGCCGGGAACTGCATTGTCCTGAAACCGGCCCGCTTAACGCCGCTTTCAGTACTGCTGCTGATGGACATTATCGGTGACCTGCTGCCCCCGGGTGTGATTAACGTGGTCAACGGGGCCGGGGGGGAGATTGGGGAATATCTGGCGACCTCAAAACGCATCGCCAAAGTGGCGTTTACCGGCTCGACGGAAGTGGGTCAGCAGATCATGCAGTACGCCACCCAGAACATCATTCCGGTGACGCTGGAGCTGGGCGGAAAATCCCCAAACATCTTCTTCGAGGACGTAATGGCGGAAGAGGACACCTTCTTCGATAAAGCGCTGGAAGGGTTTGCGCTGTTTGCCTTTAACCAGGGCGAAGTCTGCACCTGCCCAAGCCGCGCGCTGGTGCAGGAGTCCATCTATGAGCGCTTTATGGAACGGGCCATTCGCCGCGTGGAGTCGATCCGCAGCGGTAACCCGCTAGATAACGTGACGCAGATGGGCGCGCAGGTGTCGCATGGACAGCTGGAAACCATCCTTAATTACATTGATATCGGCAAAAAAGAAGGGGCGGATGTCCTCACCGGTGGACGCCGTAAAGTGCTCGGTGGCGATCTGCAGGAAGGGTATTACCTTGAGCCGACCATTCTGTCTGGCAAAAACAATATGCGCGTTTTCCAGGAGGAAATTTTTGGACCGGTGCTGGCCGTGACCACCTTCAAAACGATGGAGGAGGCGCTGGAGATTGCCAACGATACGCCGTATGGCCTGGGGGCAGGCGTCTGGAGCCGCAACGGCAATCTGGCGTATAAAATGGGCCGGGGGATCCAGGCCGGACGCGTATGGACCAACTGTTATCACGCCTACCCGGCGCACGCGGCCTTTGGGGGCTATAAGCAGTCAGGCATCGGGCGTGAAACGCACAAAATGATGCTGGAGCATTATCAGCAGACGAAATGCCTGCTGGTCAGCTACTCCGATAAACCGCTGGGGCTGTTCTAGTCATCCAGCTCAGGCCGTCCGTGGGCGGCCTGAGCTATTTGCTGGCGAAGATTATTCAGGACGCCATCCAGAACATATTGCACGCGCCATGGCTGGTATTCACGCTTGCGGAAGATGGCCGTCAGATCCAGCCACCACTCTTCCTGATGCGGGAAGCAGGGAACCAGTGAACCGTTTTTTAACTCTTTTCTCAGGCTCTCTTTCGGCGCAAAGACGATACCGAGATTATTCCTCGCCAGCTCCAGGGCAGTTTGCGTATTGTCGCAAATATAATTCCCGGTAACCCGGTAATCCTGTACATCATCACTGCCATGAACGCGGAACCGCCAGATGTTAGCATCATCCACCAGCATGGAGTCGATTAGAATACAGGAGTGATGAATTAAATCTTCCGGGCCGTTTAACGGGTGCCGATTTAAATACTCCTCGGTCGCGAAGGCGGTAACGGAATATTGGGTTAATACACTTGCGACCAGACTTTCATCTTTCGGCTGAGCATAGGTAATTAAAATATCGCAGTCATCCGGAAAGGTCACCCCCTCAGAAAATTCATTGCGATCCAGATTGTATGTTTTCAGCGAAATACGAATATCGCCAATATCTTTTATCTGGTGGATCACATGACGAGAGAGATAGGTCACGATGCCTGTCGGGGCGTAAATCGTCACCTTTCCACGCTTTTCATGCTTATAATCGGCAATAAAATTAATAAGCTGACTATTTTTATCCAGCGTGGCGTTCACGTAAGGAAGCAAGGCCTCACCAAACTGCGTTAGCGCAAGCTGACGGGTGGTGCGCTCAAAGACCTTGAGACCGACTCGTGTTTCAAAATCAGAGAGATATTTACTGACGTTGGCCTGTGCCATGCCCAGCAGGGCGGCGGCGTCACCAATGCTGTGGGTAGCGGCGATGACGGAAATTATTTTTAATTCACGGGGTTTTAGTTGTAATTTATTCATCATGCCCACCCATCTATATGATTTTATATATAATATTATATAAACAGCGGGGTTGCATACGCAAATTTGTAACCATTATTATTCGCCTCGCTTGTTCGGCGTTTAAATGGATTACATGGAATGACTATTAAAAACAATTTACTCATCGCTGCCACGTTATTTGCGACCTCATCCGCAATGGCCGGTGACTTTTCACTTGGCGCGGGGGCTGTATTTAATGAGTCACCTTATAAAGGGTATAATGAAAATACCACCGCGGTTCCGTTAATTAGCTATGAAGGTGACCGATTCTATGTGCGCCAGACCACAGGTGGATGGATCCTGTGGAAAGACGAAAAAAATGAATTTAGCCTGACCGCGTCGTGGATGCCGCTGCATTTTGATCCCGACGATAACGACGACCCTCAGATGAAACATCTGGATGAGCGTAAAGCGTCTGCTTTCCTGGGTGGCGCCTATTACCGCCATGAAAACTGGGGCTCGCTGAAAGTGGCCGTTTCCGGCGATGCGATGGATGAAAGCGGTGGCGTAGTAGGTGAGATTTCGTACTTCCGCCCCATCCGCATGGAACGCCTCACGCTGACGCCATCTGTGGGCATTTTCTACAGTGACGAGAGCTATAACGACTACTACTACGGGGTTTCCGGCAGCGAGTCTCGCCGCTCGGGTCTGAATGAATACGCCGCCGGTGACAGCTGGACGCCATACGTGGGTCTGGCGGCAAAATATCAGTTAACCCAGAACCTGTTCCTTAACGCCAGCGCGGTTTATACCGTATTGCCTGACGACGTGAAGAACAGCCCGATGATCGACCGCGACGACAGCTTTGCGCTGATGACCGGGCTGAGCTGGCGCTTCTGATGCTGTAACGCCGGGTGGCGGCTTCGCCTTACCCGGCGTTGTGATAGCGCCTGTATTTCGATCTGCAATTTACCTGTTCCGCCTTTCTTTTTGCGTTGCTCCTTCCTGTTCAGACAAAACCCGGCTGCGTTTGCATTTCCTTTCGTCTATTGTCATCTGCACCAGTAGCGATGGTGTGTATGATGTGTATAATCATGGAAGAATTGGAATGTGAAAAGTGCGGATGTCATTACTGTTCTGGTCAGGCATGGCTGGAAATGTGTAAGAACGAAAGGAAGCCATCATCAGTTTCGCCACCCAGTACATGCGGGGTTGGTGACCGTTCCACATCCCAAAAAGGACATAAAACCCGGCACCCTCGCGCAAATCTGGCGGCAGGCGGGAATCAAACACTGATATCAGGAGTAGTTATGTTTTATCCGGCTTACATTCATTCTGATCCCGACGGTAGCGCCAGCGGTTTTTTTCCTGACGTTCCTGGTTGTTTTTTTGCCGGCAATTCTCTGGATGATGCTTTTCAGGATGCACGTGATGCACTGACAGCTCACTTCGAAGCGCTATTTGAAATGGATGAAGAGTTACCTCTCCCTGGCAATGTTGAAGCACATCTTGAAGCCACACCGGGTGATTTTATCGGCGGACAATGGTTGCTTGTAGATATCAATATGAAGCAATTCGACGGTAAGGCCGAGCGTATCAATATCACCCTGCCTCGTCGATTGCTGGTGAAAATTGATTCTTTTGTGAATGAGCATCCGCAGTTTAGTAACCGAAGCGCTTTTCTTGCTGAGGCAGCGCGTCGCGTGCTGCCTTAACGATCCCTCTCCCGTGGGAGAGGGTTGGGGTGAGGGCATCAGGCCGCAGATATTCAGACCTCATCCACCCAAATGCGCATTTCCCCTTCTCCCCGGTTAGCCCAGCTAAACCACGGAATAAAGGTCAACGTTTTGGGTTGACGCTGCACCGCAGGACGGTCGTATTGCCATAACGCCTCCGATCCCGCTTCTGCGGCGTCATGCGTGACACCTTCCACCTGAATCAGCATCTTATGAGCGAAAATTCCTTTACCCTCGAAAACCCGGAATTCACTGTCGGCAGGCAGGGCAAGATTATGCAGGTTGGCGCCGTTGTCGGCTTCTTCCAGGCAGTAGACCAGCGGACCGCGCTGCAGCGCGACCTTTCCGGCCTGCTGACGAACCTGTGGGTGACCGTACACGCGGCGGACCGGCATCGGTAAGGTTAGCGTGAGCGTATCGCCCTCCTGCCAGCGACGGGTGAGGTGAAGATAGCCCCGTGATACCTCGCCCGTCATGCCTTCTCCGTTCAGCGACACGTGAGGATTTGCGCACCAGTCCGGCAGTCGCAGGGCCAGGGTGTGCGTCACCGGTACGGGCGAGACGATCTCAATGTTGACCTCTTCCTGCCACGGATAATTACCGCTGATCCGCAGCTTAAGCGTCTCATCGCCCACAGGGATGGTGACCTCATTCCCTACGTAGAGATTAATGAAAAGCGCATCCGGGCGAACGGTGTAAATGTAATGCCCCAGCGACGTCAGCACGCGGGCGATATTCGGCGGGCAACAGGCGCAGCCGAACCAGCGCTGACGAACCGGTTTGACGTGGTCATAGATGTGGTTAAAGGCCAGCGTCCTGGGGTGCACTTCCAGCGGGTTAACATAGAAGAAATGCTTACCGTCCAGCGCCATGCCGCCCAGCACCGTGTTGTACAGGGCGCGCTCCATCACGTCGGCGTAGCGGCTATCCGCTTCCATCTCCAGCATCCGACGGGCAAACATCATCAGGCCAATCGAGGCGCAGCTTTCGGCATACACCGTATCGTTGGGCAGATCGTAATCGCTGCTGAAGGCTTCACCGCTACTTTGCGAACCAATCCCGCCGGTAATGTACAGCTGGCGCTGCGCCATGTTGTTCCACAGGCGTAAGCAGTCCTGACGTTTTGCGTCGTCTTTGCTCAGACGGGCCAGGTGTGCCATACCCGCCATCAGGTAGACAAAACGCACCGCATGGCCAATCGCTGTTTGTTGTTCAGCAAGCGGTTGATGCGCCTGACTGTAAGCTTTGTCCTTGACCATCCATGCCGGGCCGTAGGTGTGCCAGTACGATGTTCTGCCGCGCTTCTCGTATTCGATATCATAGAAGTGAGGCTGCGTACCGCGCGCCTCGATGAAGTATTTCACCAGGTTCAGGTAGCGTGGCTCCTCAGTAACGTCGTACAGCCGCATCAGCGCCAGCTCGATTTCCGGGTGGCCCGGATAGCCGTGAAGCTGGCCTTCCCGGGGGCCGAAAACGGTGTCGATATGATCTGCCAGTTTGCACACCACCTCCAGCAGTCGGCGTTTTCCGGTGCCCTGAAAATACGCCACGCCAGCTTCGATCATATGCCCCGCGCAGTAAAGCTCGTGGCACTCGGCCAGATTTGTCCAGCGTTCGTCGGGCGCTTTGACGGTGAAGTACGTATTGAGATAACCATCTTCACACTGCGCCGCGGCGATCAGTTCAATCACCTCATCGGCGGTTTTTTCCAGTTCAGCATCGGGTTTCTGACACAGCGACCACGCCACGGCTTCCAGCCATTTCGCCACGTCACTGTCCTGAAATACCATGCCGTAGAACTCACCTTCTTCAAGACCTGCCGCAATGCGGAAGTTGGTGATGGCATGACTGGGCTCGGCTTCTGCCACGCGATCGTTGAGCGCATCCCACTGATAGGGGATGACCACATCACGCACCAGCCGCTGATACTGGCCAAGAAACGGATCGTTGATTTTCAGGTTATGCAGGTCGGCTTCCATTATGGACATCACGTTCTCCTCAGGACGGTACATGACGCTGGCGCAAATCGGTGGCAATGCGCGACATCATCGGATTGTTGAGTCTGCACCAGCGGATTGAGACCGCCAGCAGCAGGTGGAAAAGGGCAGGGAGCAGCGTCTCCATGGCGGTAATGCCCTGCAGCGAGGCGGGCGTCTGGTTACCCGCTCCCGGCTGATAGGCGACGGCGATAAACACCAGGCTGATGATCCCGGCGCTGGAGGCCCACGCCAGCTTGATGAAAAACAGGTTGAAGGCGAAGTTCATGCCCGACGATCGCACGCCGGTCTTCCACTCGCCGTAGTCGTCGGCAAAAGCCATCAGCGAGAAGTGCAGCGGCAGGGTAAAGCCCAGGATGACGCCGTTACTCAGAATTACGATCAGCCAGAGCGTCTGATGCGCCGGGCCGCCGGGCAGGAACCACATGCCAGCCGCGATCGCGGCGAGCACCAGGTTGGTGTAGTAGTAGAGTTTGACCGTATCAACACGGCGAGAGAGGGGGCTGACGATCACCGCCCCGAGGATCGCTGCGAAGGTCACCATGGTGAAAAACAGCGAGGTATAGGCGGTGCTGCCCTGAAGCACATAGGTGATGAAGTACATGTATCCGCCACCACGGATATTGAAGACGTTGATCAGCAAAAACGACATCACCAGCATCAGCAGCAGCTGGTCATTTTTACGCAGCCCTGCCAGGTGTTCGCGCAGGGTGAATTTACCCATCAGCGCCAGTGGGACGCGTTCACGGACCCAGAAGAAGCAGCAGAGAAACATCACCACGGCGAGGGTGCACAGGACGCCAACGCCCAGCTGATAACCCCGGGCGGCGTTGCCTTGCCCCAGCGCTGCCACCAGCCACGGCAGGCCGACGGAGACCAAAAATCCCGCAACGCCGCACAGCACAAAGCGCCATGACTGGCAGGAAATGACCTCGCTGTGGCGGGTGGTCATGGTGTTGATCAGCGCGCAGTAGGGCACGTTGATGGCGGTATAGCCGACGGACAGCAGCAGGTAAGTGCCGAATGCCCACGCAATCTTCACGCCCATGCTGGCTTCAGGTACGGTGAAGGTCAGCACCCCGATGATGCCAATAGGGAATGCCACCCACAGCTGCCAGGGACGAAAGCGCCCCCATCGGCTTTGGGTGCGGTCGGCAATCACGCCCATGACAGGGTCAGAAATCGCGTCAAATACGCGCAGGGCAATAAACAGCGTGCCGACAAGCGCCGGGGTCAGGCCAAAAATATCGGTATAGAAAAAGGTCAGAAAATTCATTATCAGGCAGGTAATGACCGTGCCGCCCGCGTCGCCCAGGCCGTAGCCAATTTTTTCGCGAACGGACAAACGTTCTTCTCTCACCCGTTGTGCAACGTCAGACTCGGTAATCGGTGTGGAAGTCATGAGATAACTCCTCGGTAATCGATTTTTATCGTATTTGTGCAAGGTACCTCATTCATTCTGCACTGAACGAAAAGGGCAACAAGGGAAGGGAAAAGTATAAAAAGATGACGATTCCGACCTGATGAAGAAAGTGTGAGTTTGATCGGGCAGCTATAACGTAAATTGTTAATAATCAATGGATAAGTCAATTAAATGCGGCAATAAAAGCGGAATGGTGAATATCCATGCTCGAATTATCCATAGCGCTTCCGATTAAAGTGCAAAACGGCGGATTGTTTATTTCGCGGGGTGTGGGTCGCCACCCGGCGCGTAAATTAACGTCGTGGGAAATCATTTTCGTCGAAAAGGGGACATTAACGATCCAGGAGGAGAACCGTCTTTTTGAGGTGAAGGCGGGGGAGAGTTTATTGCTCTGGCCGAAGCGGCGGCATGTGGGTACAGAAGATTTTCCGGCCGATCTGCGATTCTACTGGCTGCATTTTGAGGTGAAACCTGGGCCTTCTGCTTTGCCGGAGGCTTCTCCGCTGACCATTGAACAACATTGCTGCGTGAGGGATGTCCCGTCGGTGATTGCGCTTTTTCGCCAGTTCCTCAGCGAGCAGGAAAAATTACAGCGCAGCGTGGCGCTGGAAATGCTTTTGCTACTGATTTTGCAGCAAATATCCCTCTCAGCAGGGTATGAGGACCGCCCCGATGAGGCCGGTGCAGCTCTGGCCTGGAAGGCAAAACAGCTTATTCGCACGCAGTTTCATTTACCGCTCTCCACCTCGCTGCTGGCAAAATCGCTGCACTGTAATGCCGATTACCTCGGGCGCGTGTTTCGTCGGACATTTCATTTAACCCTGACGGAGGCGATTCATCGCCAGCGCGTCAGGGCGGCAGAAAAAATGCTGCTGAATGACTCAGCGTCATTAACGGAAGTGGCCACCCGCTGCGGTTTTAACGACGTGGGGTACTTCCGGCAGATATTTTCGAAGCATACCGGGTTAACGCCCGCCGTCTGGAAACGGCGGTACTGTAAGGAACACATTAATTCCGGTTGATCACTGCCCGTAATAGGCATGCGCACCGTGCTTGCGCAGATAATGTTTGTCGAGCAGTTCCTGCTGCATAACCGGAAGCTGGGGCGCAAGCTGGCGCGAAAACAGGCCCATGTACGCGCACTCTTCCAGCACCACGGCGTTGTGTACCGCATCGGCGGCATCTTTACCCCAGGCGAACGGTCCGTGGGAGTGCACCAGCACTGCCGGGATCTGCATGGGGCTGATGTCGCGCTCTTCAAAGGTTTTGATGATCACTTCACCGGTCTGATACTCGTAGTCTCCTGCGATCTCCGCCGTGGTCATCCGCCGCGTGCAGGGGATCGCGCCGTAGAAGTAGTCCGCGTGCGTCGTGCCCCATGCAGGCAGATCCTGACCTGCCTGAGACCAGATGGTGGCATGGCGGGAATGGGTATGGACGATGCCGCCAATCTCCGGGTAGCGACGGTACAGCGCAAGATGGGTAGGCGTGTCTGACGACGGTTTCATGCTGCCCTCGACCACCTCACCGGTGGCAATATTCACCACCACCATATCCTCCGCCGTCATCACGTCATACTCCACGCCGGACGGTTTGATCACCATCAGACCGCTGTCGCGATCCACCGCGCTGACGTTACCCCAGGTGAAGGTCACCAGCTGGTGGGCGGGCAGTGCCAGGTTGGCTGCCAGCACCTCGGCTTTGAGTTGTTCTAACATGTCATGCCTCCTTCCTGCATACGGGCTTCAATCCAGCGGCGCGCCTGGATAATCTCCAGCACCGGCTCTTTTGCTTTTTCGGTCCACATTTCAATCAGAAACGCGCCGCGGTAGTTCAGCTTATTGAGCGTATTAAACACGCCAACGAAATCGACGCAGCCCTCGCCAAACGGCACGTCGCGGAACTGTCCTGGGCTTTGTGCCGTGACGGGCTGGGTATCTTTCAGGTGAATTGCCGCGATGCGGTCAATGCCCAGCGTCAGTTCGGCGGCCACATCGTTACCCCACGCGCTGAGGTTGCCGACATCCGGGTAAACGCTAAACCACGGCGAGGCCAGCATCTCGTCCCACTTTTTCCATTTGCTGATGGAGTTCATAAACGCGGTGTCCATGATCTCAACGGCCACCATCACCTGTGCGGCGGCGGCCTGCTCGACTGCCCATGCCAGCCCTTCGGCGAAGCGTTGCCGGGTGCCTTCATCATGCTCTTCGTAATACACGTCATACCCGGCAAGCTGGATGGTGCGAATACCCAAATCACGCGCCAGTTTAATGGCACTGGACATGATCTCGCGGGCGCGGGCGCGCACGGTTTCATCCCGACTGCCAAACGGGAAGCGGCGGTGGGCAGACAGGCACATGGAGGGGATCGACACACCGGTCTCCAGCATCGCTTCCACCAGCGATGCACGCTGTGTGGTGCTCCACGCCAGGCGCGACAGGCGTTCGTCCGTTTCATCTACCGACATTTCAACAAAATCAAAGCCACAGCTTTTTGCCAGCACCAGGCGCTCCGGCCAGGTGAGGGATTTCGGCAGCGCTTTTTCGTAAATACCTAACGGATGCTGACGCATGATTACGCTCCCCAGATGTCACGGATTTGCGAATGGAAGGCCTCGGCCACCTGCGGTGGATTGGCAGCGCCTGCCAGTGCGCGACCGGCGATAAAGGCTTTGACGTTGATCTGCTTAAACAGCGGCAGGTCGGCCGGGGTGATGCCGCCGGTGACGGACAGCTGCAAACCAATGTCGGAGAGCGCTTTCATTCGAGCGAGATCTGCCTCACCCCACTGCTGGCCGCTGGCCTGCGCGTCGCGTCCCCGGTGGTAGATGGCCTGCTTCACGCCGATGCGGTGCCAGGCGCGGGCATCGTCCAGCGTCCAGTTGCCAAACAGCTCCATCTGAATTTCCCCACCGCAGCGCAGCGCCACCGCGTGACCTTTTTCAACTGTGGCCAGCGGCGCGGCGCAGATGATGGTCATCCAGTTCGCGCCTGCGCCAAACGCCTGTTCTGCCAGCGTTTCTCCGGCGTCGGCCACCTTCCAGTCCGCCACGAGGGTTTTCCCTGGACACTGCTCGCGTAACGCACGCACGGCGTTAAGCCCTTCGGTCAGACATAAAATGGTGCCCGCTTCGATAATATCGACGTGCTCGGAAAGCCTGGCGACATCGCGCTGGGCAGCCTGAAGTGAGGTGTGGTCGAGCGCCAGCTGCAGTAATGGTCGGCTCATAGGTCGTGCTCCTTAACACGGGCGTGATAACCCTGTAGTGCTGAAATCAGTAACTGGTAGCGCTGATACTTGCGCTGATAGGCCGCATGGGCGTGCATGTCGGGTTCAATGACCCGAATGTCGTGTCTGAGCGCGTGCTGCGCTGCGTAAAAATCGGGATAAACGCCGGTGCCGACCAGGGCGGCCAGCGCCGCGCCGGAACAGCCAGTCTCTTCCACCTGCGGGAGCGCAATTGCCAGACCGCTGACATCCGCCAGCATCTGCATCCATACGTCAGAGTGGGTCGGGCCGCCGGTGACGCGCAGTGCCTGTACGTCGGTAAAGCGTTCGAGCATGCGGTTTAGATGGGTCATATGGCTGAACACCACGCCTTCGTAAACTGCCTGTAAAAGATGCGCGCGAGTATGCAACGCCTGCATGCCGTAGAAACCGCTCGTCATCTCCAGCCCGGCGTTGCTGCCATAGAGAAACGGCAGAAATAACAGATCGCTTTCGGCTTTCGGCAGGCTGGCCACGGCGCGGTTGATCTCACTGAAAGACATTTCTCCCCACTGGGCGGTCAACCACTCAAGGTTGCCGGAAGAGGTGGGGCTGGCTTCGTGGACGATGTACTGCTGCGGGTGGACGTAACGCCCATAGACATAGGGATGCGGTTCGTTGTCCCGAAGCGCATTGGCAATCCCGCTGGTGACGGCCCAGGTGCCCATGACGGCGTTCAGCGTATGTTCGTCGTGCAGTCCGGCACAGATCGCGGTGGAAACCACATCAAACAGCCCACCAACGACGGGGGTTCCCGTCGCGAGACCGGTAAGTGCGGCAGCCTGAGCGGTGATTTCCCCGCAGATTTCTGCTGAACCGACAACGGGTGGCAGAGCGTTGTCGATTTCACTGATACCCAGCCAGCGCGTGAGTTGCGGATCGTACTGGCCGGTGTTCATGTTGTAGAGATTGGATTCAGAGATGTTGCTCTCTTCGCAGCCTTTTGCGCCGGTGAGGCACCAGCGAAGGTAGTCGTGCGCCATCATCACGCAGCCAATCTGCTGATAGCGTTGTGGCTCATTCTCTTTGACCCAGCGCAGAAGAGAGGCCGGATGCCCGGTCCAGAGCGTCTGTCGCGTGTGCGGATAGAGCTTTTCGGGAATACCGTCCTGCTGCCAGCGCTGCACGATGTCCAGTGCCCGACGGTCTGAGGAGAGCATCGCATTGCCCAGGGGACGATCCTGTTTATCGAGAAGAAACAGCCCCTTGCCCTGCGCTGAAATGCCCACGCCTTTGATCTGCTCGCCGCTAACCCGGGCGTTGTTGAGCAGAAGAGCGACGGTGGTGTGACACTGCTGCCACAGCTGGTTCATGTCCCGCTCCGCATAGCCTGCTCGCGGGCTGAGCGTGGCAACCGTGCGGCGTTCAATACAGACCTCTTTGCCCTCGCGGGTGTATAAACCGGCTTTCAGATAAGTACCGCCACAATCGATACCCAGCCAGAAGGGTTCTTTTTCACTCATCTTTGACTCTCTCGTCTTGCTTCCTCTCCCCGTGGGAGAGGGCGGGGGTTCTCGTCTTGCTCCCTCTCCCTGTGGGAGAGGGCTGGGGTGAGGGCATCAGGCCGCACGCTTATGCGAGTTCACCGTAGGGTTAGGCTCCGCACCGGTATCGCACTTCGCCGGTAGCAGCAGGGCCAGTAGAGAGGCCAGTGCCAGTGACACCGCCAGGCAGTAAACTCCCGCATCTTTGCTGTACAAGGTGATCAGCACGCCGACCGCGTAAGGGCCACAGAACCCGCCGAGGTTACCCAAGGCGTTAATTACCCCCCGCGCACCGCCTGCCATCTCCGCGCTGAACAGGCGTGCCGGAATGGTCCAGAACACGCCCGCCGCCGACTGCAGGAAGAACCCACACCCCACCAGCGCGGCGTAGGCCAGCCAGGTATGCTCTTTCAGAGCCACGGAGAGGAACATGCAGAGCGCAAAACCAATCAGCGGCAGGGAGACAAACAGCTTGCGCTTACCGGTACGGTCAGAGAGCGAAGAGAAGAGGAACATACCCGCAATGGCCCCGATATAAGGCAGGATCGCGAGCACGCCTACCTGGCCGATGCTGGTGTGCGTGAGCTCTTTGAGAATGGTGGGTAGCCAGAGGGTGTAACCGTAAATGCCGGTCTGGTAGAAGAAGTTCAGGGCAATCAGCTGCCACATGGTTTTGTCGGACAGCACCGCGCTCAGCGAGGCGTTTTTCACCTCTTTACCGGCAATGGCCTGCTGTTCTGCGGCCAGGGTTTTGACCAGATAGTTTTTTTCCGCTTCAGAAATCCAGCGTGCTTCCTGCGGGCGGTCGTACACCGTGAAGGCCCACAGCACCAGCACAACGATGGACATCAGCCCTTCAATGATGAACAGCCAGCGCCAGTCGAGTGCGGTAATAATCCAGCCCGACAGGGGGGCGGTGATGATCCCGGCAATGGGGACGAACATAATCACAATCGCATTGGCGCGACCGCGCTCGGCGTCAGGGAACCAGTTACTGATCATCGTCAGCACAACCGGCAGCATCCCGCCTTCTGCTACCCCGAGTAAGAAACGCAGCACCAGCAGTTGATACTGGCTGGTGACGAGCCCGGTCAGGACCGAAATCACCGCCCAGGCGACCAGCGACCAGCCGATAAATTTCTTCCCGCTGCCATGAACGGCAATCTTACCGCCAGGCACCTGCAAAAACAGATAGCCAATAAAGAAGATCCCACCCGCCAGGCCTGCCATAGTGGCAGAAATACCTAACTCTTCATCCATACCGCCGGGCATGGCAAAAGCAATATTCACACGGTCCATATAAGAAATAATGCAGGCGATAAGAATCGGGGGAATAATTCTTAGCCAGCGCTGGCGCGGAATGTCCGCATGTAGAGCTTGAGTAGACGTATTCATATTTAATATCTCAGTGTAGGTAACCGGAATAAGATTTTTTTATTGTTATTGCGTTGCTTTTTTCATTTGGCTAATGCCGTCTCGCAAAATAGCGATGCGATGGCTGATATCAGCATTAGCATTTATTTCCAGTAATTTAATACCGGAAAATTTCAATGTTGCGGCGCTCGCCGCAGTAAAGAGTGCTTTTGCATGTTCAGTGGTCAGCAAACTGTCGGCACAGTACGATGAAAACGGTGCGTGCAGATCCTGCCATTCACCATACTCTCCGCAGATGGTGGTGCCGGAGAACATCAACGCGGCCAGTTTTCCGGCCTGAAGGGCGGTCTGAACGTGCTCAACCGGAAGCGTGGTGTTGCGCCCTTCAATGGCTGAGCGCGCCCAGTTAATACAGATGCTGATATCTGTCTCTTTTATCACCTCCAGCACCTGCTCTAAGGGTAAAAATCCCTTACGCGGTGCGGGACCGGTCATGGCATCGCAGTGTTCAAGCACCAGATCGCAGGACCAGTCCCAGCCCGCGATTTCACGAATGGAACGGGCGAACGCCTCGATAGCCTGCTCGACTGAAGCATTGCCCGCCTGCGGTGCGGCCTGCATTTCCAGAGCGATCACCTTTCCAGGAAAACGGGCGTTAACGGCAGCAATTTTCTGGCACAGATGGCGGTAAAATTCGACGCTGGCTTTACGCTGATCTTCATCGGCGGAGGCCAGGCCAAACGCACCGTTTGTGCCGCGGCGGCGCATGGTTTCCATCACGGCGGTCACCACGATTTGCCATTCACCCGGCGTATGGCGGAACAGCCATTCATCCCCATAAGGATGGAGATGTTCAAGGCAGGGTTGTTCCAGCCCGCGAATGTGTGGCGTGTCAGAAAGTTCCCGCCAGAAGGTTTGTTCTTCTTGTTCCCCTTTCTGGTGAAACGAGGGTGCGCAGGGGTACGCACCAATAATAAAACCGGTATTGGTCATTTCGCGTTCCTGTATTTATACCCGTCATACTTCAAGTTGCATGTGCGTTGGCTGCGCTCGTTCACCCCAGTCACTTACTTATGTAAGCTCCTGGAGATTCACTCTCTTGCCGCCTTCCTGCAACTCGAATTATTTAGGGTATATCAGAAAATTAATCTAATTCGCTGATTGCCACTTTCACCACAATTTTGCGAATTGCAGTTTCCTTGTTTTTAATACAGGCAGGACGGTGTACATCCTGCGGGAAAAATATGGCGTAACTGCCGGGTATCATTTCGATAAACGATTCATTTTCACTGTTGTGATAAAAAATAATATCCCGTTGTTCCAGTAATGATTCGCTGATGTTGTTATTTCCGGTATCGATAGCAATACCGATTTTTTCTTCACCCCACGCCAGAAATTGAATATCAAGATAGCGGCGATGCACTTCGGGGCGATTCTCATGCGGCTCTTTGGTGGTCAGGTCGAGGATCTGGGCAAAGAGGTTGCGCCCCTCAATTTCAACGACACCCGGTTTTAGCATGCTGAAATCCGTGGTACGCAGAAAATCTAACGCTTTTTCAATCGCCCGCGGCAGGCGACACGGATTTGGCTGTGAAATATGTCCGAATATCATGGCCCACTCCTTACAGCGCCTGGATTTTCGCCCACACGCTGTCGTCAATGGTGATGCCGTTGCGGCGGTTCTCTTCAAGCAGTCGCGTAAATTCATGCCCCGGCAGACGGACAGCGACGTTTTCGTCTGCCCGCTCGGCGGTGGTGATGAAGTCCATAATACGCTGCAGTTTGGCATCGCGGGTTGGGCCGTCGATCAGGCGGTCGACCTCGATGGCGATAAAGATCTGCGACACGCCATACTCGTCGCTGTTGTCCTGGGTAACTTCCGCCACGGAGGAGCCGTTAGAGAGCAGGGTGGCGATCATGTCGAGCACAATCGATAAGCCGGAACCTTTCCAGTAGCCCATCGGCAGAATGCGGCGGTTTTTCTCAATCACGCCAGGCTCTTTGGTCAGATTGCCCTCGTCGTCGAATCCGCCGTCGACCGGTAACGTGCGTCCGGCCAGTCGGTTCACTTCCAGCATGCCGTAGGAGAACATCGACATCGACATATCGACCATGGTGATTGGGGAGGAGGGGATCGCCACGATCAACGGGTTGGTGCCGATGCAACATTCTTTTGACCCCCACGCGGGCATCACCGCAATAGAGTTGGTCCAGCAGATCCCGATGTAGCCCTTCTCTGCGGCTTGCCAGCCGTAGCTCCCTCCGCGCATCCAGTGGTTAGCGTTACGCAGCGCAACCAGACCGATACCGTGATCGGAGGCCAGTTCGGTGGCGCGATCCATCATTTTTTTCGCCGTCAGGTTACCGATGGCGCGTTGGGCATCCCACTGTTCGATGGCCCCTAATGTGGTCACCCGTTTTGGCTGGGCATCAGGAATGATGTCGCCCGCGTCCAGTTGCTGAATAAAACGCGGGAAGCGGTTCACGCCGTGGGAATAGACGCCAGATTCCGTGGTGCGGGCAAACATCTCCGCGCAGGCATCCGCCGTTTCTGCTTTTACACCGCGATCGAGCAGAACCCGATTGAACGCTGCTTTCAACTCTTCGAATGTCACTTTCATCCCTGTTCTCCTGTTCTTCGTAGGGGCAAGTGCGAGTGCTTTTTTATCGCTAAATTTCACTATGCGAAATATGATTTCAAATATAGCGATCAAATTTTGCCAGATCAACGACATTCATGATTTTCAAAATCGATTAAAATCAACTGGTTGTGTTTTTTCTGTTGAGATCGTGAACTGAACCACACTTTGCGCTACCATCAGGGCGCGATAAAAAGGAGCCATGGGATGAGCATGAAAGAGAGCGACATGACGCAAGAAAAAGAGAGGCCAGCAGGTAGCCAGAGCTTGTTTCGCGGTCTGATGCTGATTGAGATCCTCAGTAACTATCCGAACGGCTGTCCTCTGGCCCATTTATCGGAACTGGCCGGGCTGAATAAGAGCACCGTGCACCGGTTACTGCAGGGATTGCAGTCGTGCGGGTACGTCACCCCGGCACCGGCGGCGGGCAGCTATCGCCTGACCACCAAATTTATCGCCGTCGGGCAAAAGGCGCTGTCGTCGCTGAATATCATCCACGTGGCGGCTCCGCATCTTGAGTCGCTGAATATCGCCACCGGCGAGACGGTGAACTTCTCCAGCCGCGAAGACGATCACGCGATCCTGATTTATAAGCTTGAGCCGACCACCGGTATGCTGCGCACGCGCGCCTATATCGGCCAGCATATGCCGCTTTACTGCTCGGCAATGGGCAAGATCTACATGGCATTCGGTCACCAGGACTATGTGGCGAGCTACTGGGAAAGCCACCAGGATCAGATCCAGCCGCTGACCCGCAACACCATCACTGAACTGAGCGCGATGTATGACGAGCTGGCGGAAATCCGCGAGCACAGCATGGCGATGGACAAAGAAGAGAACGAACTGGGGGTCTCCTGTATCGCGGTGCCGGTGTTTGATATTCATGGCCGCGTGCCGTATGCGATCTCAATTTCGCTGTCGACCTCCCGCATGAAGCAGATTGGCGAAAAAAATCTGCTTACACCTCTGCGTGAAACGGCGGACGCGATCTCCAGAGAGCTGGGTTTTAACGTGCGCGAGGGATAACAGATGAACCGGTTCATCATGGCGGATTCGGCAAAATGCATCGGCTGTCGCACCTGCGAAGTGGCGTGTGTCGTGTCGCATCAGGACGCCATCTCAACAGACGCCTTTACGCCCCGCATTCGGGTAGTCAAAGGGGACGCTTTCACCACGGCGGTGGGTTGCCATCAGTGTGAAGATGCCCCTTGCGCGAATGTCTGCCCAACGCAGGCGATTCGCCGTGGCGAGGGAGCCTGGCAGGTTGAGCAGGCACGGTGTATTGGGTGTAAACGCTGTATGGTGGCGTGCCCGTTTGGGGCGATGCAGGTGCAATGGGCAGGAGATACGCTTCAGGCGCTGAAATGCGATTTATGCGCGCACCGCGCGGACGGACCGGCCTGTGTGGAAGCCTGTCCGACCCACGCGCTGAGCTGTGTCGATCCCGCCAGATTACGCACCGAGCGGTTGCGTAATCTGGCGTAGGTTCTTACTGGGCGTCTTCGCGCCAGGCGAATTCGATCTCTTCGGCGAGAATTTTTACCCCGGCTTCGATTTTTTCCGGATCGGGCACGTAGTTCATACGCATACATTGATGCGTATGCGGCCACGGCTTGTCCAGCCCCGGGAAGAAGTAATCTCCCGGCACCATCAATACGCCTCGCTTCTTCAGGCGCTGATAAAGCAGCTCGGTGGTGATCGGCAGATCTTTAAACCACAGCCACAGGAAAATTGCCCCTTCAGGTTTGTGGATCAGGCAGCGTTCTTCCGGTAAATAGCGGCGAAGAATGGCAATCGTCTCCTGAACGCGCTGATAATAGAACGGCTTGATCACGTCATTAGACAGGCGCAGCAGATCGTTGCGTTTAATCATTTCGCACATCATCGCCGGGCCAATACCGCCAGGAGAAAGGCTGATAATGCCGTTCATGTTGGTAATGGCGGTGATGATTTTTTCATTGGCGACGATGATCCCGCAGCGGCTGCCCGGCAGGCCGAGCTTGGAGAGGCTCATACACAGGACGATGTTCGGGTTCCACAGCGGACGTGCTTCGCTGAAGATAATGCCCGGGAACGGCACGCCATAGGCGTTATCGATCACCAGCGGGATGCCATGCTGATTTGCCAGCGCATCCAGTTTCATCAGCTCGTCGTCGGTGATGACGTTGCCCGTTGGGTTGGTTGGACGTGATACGCAGATCATGCCCGTCTCTTCACCAATGTGCAGATGTTCAAAATCGACGTGGTATTTGAACTGACCTTCCGGCAGCAGCTCAATATTCGGGCGCGCGGAGACGAACAGATCCTCTTCCAGACCGGAATCGGCGTAGCCGATATACTCCGGTGCCAGCGGGAACAATACTTTTTTGGTGGTGCCGTCGGCGCGACGTCCTGCGAAAAGGTTAAACAAGTAGAAAAACGCGCTCTGACTGCCGTTTGTCAGTGCAATATTCTGCGGTTCGATATCCCAACCCAGCTCTTCACGCAGCATGTCGGCGAGGAGTTTCAGCAGTTCGGTTTTACCCTGAGGGCCGTCGTAATTGCAAAGCGCATCGGTTGCTTTGCCGTTTTCCAGCATCTGAGCGAGCAGCGTCTGGAAATAGGTATTCATCTCCGGGATTTGAGCCGGGTTTCCGCCGCCGAGCATGATGGCGCCCGGTGTGCGCAGCCCGTCGTTGAGGTCCTCCATCAGGCGGGTAATGCCTGAATGGCGGGTAAATTTGTCGCCGAAAAGTGAAAACGTCATAGCAGGTGATCTGTCGAGCTTGTTTTGAAAGTGGGTAACCATAACGCTAGCACCGTGCGGGTGCAAATCGGCTGGTGTGGTCGGATTTGTGGTTTTATGTGGCGGGTGTGGATTTTTGTAGTGAATAGTTCTGGTGAGTGCCCCTCACCCCGGCCCTCTCCCTAAGGGAGAGGGAGAAAACCGCGATGAGGGGGCTATTGGTTCCCCGCCCAAACGACCATCACTTTATCGCCATCATGTTCACGTACGAATCCATACCCCTCTTTCAGCGAAAGCGTGGTTTGCTTGCCTTCACCTATCGCCGGATGGCGGGCGCGGAACTGACCCAGCGTTTGCCAGTGGGCGACGGTTAACGCCTGTTTGCCCGTCACATCCTGCCAGTTCATATCCGAGCGTGTTCCCTGCAGAGGGTCGGAACCCGTCGGCCCGAACGGACGCTCTGATTCATCCCCATAATAGATTTGTACGCTGCCTGGCGCTAACAGCAGCAGTTCTGCCGCGCGCTGGCCCCCTTCGCGGAACAGGCGGGTGTCATGCGAAGAGAGATAGCTCAGGACGTTAAAGCTTTGCAGTTTTTCCGCCATCTGCTGCCACGTTAGATCGATATCGGCCAGGCAGTTCACCGCTTTTGCCGCCTGCTCCTGATAATCGAAGTTAATCATCGCATCGAAGCCGTGGCGGTAATAATCGCTCTGCATGACCCCGTGGCCCCAGGATTCACCCGTCATCCAGAACGGCGCATTGTCGAGTTTTTTGTCCGGGTGAGCACCTTTCCAGGCCGCCAGCGCCTGGCTTGCCTGGTCCTTCAACTGCTGCCAGGCCGCCAGTTCCACGTGTTTTGCCGTATCAACACGGAAACCGTCAATGCCATACTCGCGTACCCACTGGCTGAGCCAGTGGGTCAGGTAATCGCGCGGGGTGTATCCCGGGATAGCTTTTGCCTGGGTATCGGGCTTGTGCTGATAAAAGTTTGGCAAACCGGACGGCGTGGTGGATTCCGTTTTCAGGTCGGGTAAAAACGCCAGTGACATGGTCAGGTCGTCAAAGCCCGGGTTGTCGTAATCGCCAATATCGGTGCGGATCCATTTTTTACCCCACCATTTTTCCCATGCGGCTTTATCGCTGAAGTTGATGTAATCATTAAAGCTATGCCAGCTTTGTCCCGTACCCGGCTTCCAGTCGGTCCAGCGTTCACCCAGCGTCTTCTTCAGCTCATCACCCTGCAGATAGAGCGCGCCAAACTGGTACTCCTGCATGTCGGCAAGCGTTGCGTAGCCCACATGGTTCATGACGATATCGAACAGAATGCGGATGCCGCGCTTGTGCGCTTCATCGACGAGATGACGTAAATCATCTTCGGTGCCCATGTTGGCATCAAGCCTGGTCCAGTCCTGCGTGTAGTAACCATGGTAGGCGTAGTGGGGGAAATCGCCTTTGGTGCCACCGCCGACCCAGCCATGGATCTGCTCAAGCGGGGAACTTATCCAGAGCGCGTTTACCCCCAGTTGCTGCAGATAATCAAGCTTGCTCGCAAGCCCTTTCAGATCGCCGCCGTGGAAAGTGCCAATCTCCTGCATGCTGTCTTTGTGGCGGCCATAGCTATTGTCATTCGTGGGGTCACCATTCACGAAGCGGTCGGTCAGCACGAAATAGACCGTAGCGTTTTGCCAGCTAAACGGCGCGGGTTTGTCGGTTTCGGCGCGCTCAAGCAGCAGCAGGCCGTTGCTGTTGGCGGCAGGCTGAAGGGTAATTTTTCCCTGCTGCACCGTCGCGGTTTGTTTGCTGTAGAAATCTCGCACCACGGAGCCTTCCGGGAAGGTGTTTCCCACCTCCAGCGTCAGGGGTTTTCCATCCCATTTTGGGCACTGGCGGATAACGTTTGCCACCGGTTGTTCTGCTGCGCTCTTGATGGTCAGCATCAGGGTTGGCGTGCCGGAACGGGTATCGACACGCATCTGGTACTCTCCGTCGCGGAACAGACGCCACTGCGGCGGCGTGCCGTCACACGGTTTGAGTGACAGCATCTCGTTGAGTTTTATCGCTTCTGTTGGCTGCCAGCACGTGTTGTCAAAACTCACTGTCAAAGGACGCGTACCCTTCGCAAGCTTTGCCTGGCTGGTGAACATTCCGGTGCCTTCGGCGCTGAACGCGTTAAATCCCGGCGATGACCAGTCAGCGTGTGCCAGTGCGGGTAACATCAGAAAAGCTACGGCGGTGCGTTTCATTCCATCTTCCTGTCGCGGCATTTTTGACCAGTGTGCCATCAGGTGAGGCGTAAAAACTCATCCCCCGGCGCTTTCTGCAAGGATGACGCGAGAGGATGAGTGATCCCGCGCAAAATTAGGCAGTTATCTGCGAGATCGCACACAAATTTTCAGAATTGATGCTTAAGTGAGCACGTTTCAGGTGACATAGTTTCGGAATTGGACTATTTCTATACGTGCTCTTGAAGTCTATTTTTGATATGATTTGAGATTCCGCTCTCAAATTTGTGAAAAAAATAAGGTGTTGGAATGTTTATATCCGACCAGGAGACCTAATGATATCGACTCCCATTCGACGATATGGGGCCGCGATACTCATGTTACTCACCACGACATTTTCGGGTGGGGTGCTTGCAAAGACGCACACGGATACAACGAGTAAGAAAGCCCACGTAATAAAGACGACAAGCAGTAAGGTTAGCAGTAAACAAGAGTATTCTCGCAATAGTGCAAAGAGTAGTTCACTTCCTGATTTGCGAAAATACCCTTCCGGAACACCAAGGAAAAAAGCGTTTCTCCGGACAGTAATGCCTTACATCACAAGTCAAAACGCCGCGATTACGGCAGATCGTAACTGGTTGATCGCCAAACAGTACGATAGCCGCTGGACGCCGTCCGAGCGCGCGCGCCTGAAAGATATCGCAAAGCGCTACAAGGTAAGCTGGAACGGTAACACCCGTCGTGTGCCGTGGAACTCGCTCCTTGAGCGTGTCGACATCATCCCGGGCAACATGGTTGCGACAATGGCTGCAGCCGAAAGTGGCTGGGGCACCTCGAAGCTGGCGCGCAACAACAACAACCTCTTCGGCATGAAGTGTGTGAAGGGGCGTTGTAAAAATGCGCCGGGCAAGGTGAAGGGCTACTCGCAGTTTGAATCGGTGAAAGACTCAGTAAATGCCTATGTGGTAAACCTGAACACCCATCCGGCCTACTCGTCGTTCCGTAAGTCACGCGCACAGCTGCGTAAAGCGGATCAGGAAGTAACGGCCAGTACGATGATCCACAAGCTGAAAGGTTATTCCACCCAAGGTCAGCGCTATAACAACTATCTGTTTGCGATGTACCAGGATAACCAGCGACTTATCGCCGCCCATATGTAATCCCAATAACGCCTTCAACTGGAAGGCGTTTTCTTTTCTACATCATGACTTCGCTGTGGCGTTCCCGATACTCTTTCGGTGTGTTGTCATACTCTTTACGGAACACCGAATAAAAATACTGCAGCGACGGATAGCCGCACATCTGCGAGATTTCGTTGATCGACAGCGACGTGGAGATGAGCAAACTGCGCGCTTTCTCCAGCTTCTCTGCGTGAATGACCGCATGAATGGTTTCGCCCACTTCCTCTTTAAAACGCTTCTCCAGATTTGAACGGGAAATACCCACCGAATCCAGCACCTGATCGACCTTGATACCTTTGCAGGCGTGGTTGCGGATAAAGTGCATCGCCTGAATGACTGCCGGGTCGTTTAAGGAGCGGTAATCCGTTGAGCGACGTTCTACCACGCGAACCGGGGGAACCAGCAGGCGCTGAAGCGGCAGGGATTCGTTATCCAGCAGACGATGCAGTAATTTTGCGGCCTGATATCCCATCTGTCGGGTGCCCTGCGCCACTGAGGAAAGGGCCACGCGAGAAAGGTAGCGGGTCAGTTCTTCGTTATCGATGCCAATCACGCACAGCTTCTCCGGCACCGGAATGTGCAAATGTTCGCAGACCTGCAATACGTGGCGCGCACGGGCGTCCGTCACGGCAATAATGCCGGTTTGCGGCGGCAGCGTCTGCAGCCAGTCAGCCAGACGGTTTTGCGCGTGCTGCCAGTTTTCCGGCGCGGTTTCCAGCCCCTGATAGACCACGCCGCGGTACTTCTCCTGGGCGACTAGCTGACAAAAGGCGTGTTCGCGCTCAACGGCCCAGCGTTTGCCGCTGGAGGCTGGTAAACCATAGAACGCAAAGCGATGGACGCCTTTCTCCTTTAAATGCAGAAACGCGCTTTCGACCAGGGCATGGTTATCGGTGGCGATATAGTGAACGGGAGGATAGTGTTCGGGCGAATGGTAAGAGCCGCCGACGCCCACAATCGGGACGTCGACGTCAGTCAGTAACTGCTCAATGACCGGGTCGTCATAGTCAGCGATGACGCCATCGCCCAGCCAGTCTTTGATGTTCTCGAGTCGGGTGCGGAAATCCTCTTCGATAAAGATATCCCACTCAGATTGCGACGCCTGCAAATATTCACCAACGCCCTCTACCACCTGTCGGTCGTAAGCTTTGTTGGCATTGAATAACAACGTAATGCGGTGACGCTTTTCAAACATGGCTCGCTTCCCAAATAAGTCACAATACGGTTATCAGGTACGCCGCTTGGTGGCAGAGTCCATCCAGACTGCCAGCAAAAGAATGGCCCCCTTGACGATATACTGCCAAAACGTCGGGACGTCCATCATACTCATCCCGTTATCCAACGAAGCCATGATAAATGCCCCCATCACCGCGCCCGCCACGCTGCCGACACCGCCTGCGAGGCTGGTACCGCCAATGACGCAGGCGGCGATAGCATCCAGCTCGGCAATGTTCCCGGCAGACGGCGAACCCGCCCCGAGACGCGAGCTGAGGATCAACCCGGCGATAGCAACCATCAGGCCGTTAATGGCAAAGACCGCCAGTTTGGTGCGCTCTACGTTAATGCCTGACAGACGGGCGGCCTCAAGGTTACCGCCGATGGCGTAAATACGGCGGCCAAACGCGGTGCGCGTGGCCATAAACATGCCGCCCAGCAGCAGGAGGGCCAGCAGGAGAACTGGCGTAGGCACGCCGCGATAGTCATTCAGGAGCCAAATCGCGCCGAGCACGATCACCGCAGTCAGTGCCTGACGTCCCACCACGGATGTTGATGGGGAGGAGGCCAGCCCCAGCGACTGACGGCGCATACGGCCACGCCACTGCCAGGCCACGAACGCCAGCAGCCCGACCACGCCGATAGTAAAGCCCACGCTGTCGGAGAGGTAGCTCTGACCAATCTGTGACATGGCGGCGCTGGTGGGAGAGACGGTGGTGCCGTTGGTGATGCCAATCAATACGCCGCGGAAGGCCAGCATTCCTGCCAGAGTAACAATGAACGACGGGACCTTCCGGTAGGCAACCCACCAGCCATTCCAGGCACCCAGCACCAGACCTAATACCAGCGTCACCGCCACGGTCAGCGGCAGCGGCCAGCCGAGCCAGACGTCAAAAATGGCCGCGACGCCGCCGAGCAGGCCCATCATCGACCCCACCGACAGGTCGATTTCCGCCGAAATAATGACGAAGACCATGCCCACGGCCAGAATGCCGGTGATGGCAGTCTGGCGCAGCAGGTTAGAGACGTTACGCGCGCTCAGGTAGGAGCCATCGGTCATCCAGGTAAAAAACAGCATGATGGCGATAATGGCCGCGATCATCACGAATACCTGCAGGTTCAGCGCTTTTAACCCCGCGAATGCGCCGGGCGTCTGAACAGCGACTTTGATATCAGACGGATTGCTTTTCGACATGACGTTCGCTCCTTAAAGCGGCTTCCATCACCTGCTCCTGCGTCAGGTTCTGGTTAATCAGATTGGCTTTCAGTTTGCCCTCGTGCATGACCAGCACACGGTCGCTCAGGCCGAGCACTTCGGGTAATTCAGAGGAGATGACAATGACGGCGATCCCTTGCTGTACAAGCTGATTAATCAGTTTGTAGATTTCGTACTTCGCACCGATATCAATGCCGCGCGTCGGCTCATCCAGGATCAAGATGCGTGGATTGAGGAGCAGACAGCGCGCCAGAATGGCTTTTTGCTGGTTGCCTCCGCTCAGGCGTCCAATAGCCAGTTCCGGTGAGGATGTTTTCACTTTGAGGCGGGCGAGAGATTGCAAAATGCACTGCTGCTCTGCGGCATCATCAAGGCTGCTCAGCGCGCCGGAGAACTGATCGAGTGCCGCGAGCGTGATGTTTTTACCCACCGCCATTACCGGCACGATGCCGTCTTTTTTGCGGTCTTCCGGCACCATGGCAATTCCGTGGGCAATTGCCTGCTGGCAGTTGTCGATTTTCACCGGCTTGCCATCAATATAAACCGTGCCTTCCCAGCGCCCTGGCCAGACGCCGAACAGGCACTGCACGGCTTCAGTACGTCCGGCGCCGACGAGCCCGGCAACACCGAGAATTTCACCCCGGTGCAGGGAAAAGGAGATGTTGTTTACGCGTTTGATATGGCGATTTACCGGGTGCCACGCGGTCAGGTTCTCCACGCGTAACACTTCATCACCCGTTGTGTGAGGTTCATTCGGGTAGAGCGCCGTCAGTTCGCGGCCCACCATCATGGTGATGATGTCATCCTCGCTCATGCCTTCGGCTTCGCGTGTGCCGATGTGTTGACCATCGCGGATCACGCAGATGGTGTCCGAAATGGCTTTGACCTCGTTGAGTTTGTGAGAAATGTAGATGCAGGCGATACCGTGATTTTGCAGATCGCGGATGATATCCAGCAGGACGGCCGTTTCCTGTTCGGTGAGAGAGGCCGTGGGTTCGTCGAGGATCAGCAGCCTGACCTGTTTGTTCAGCGCCTTAGCGATTTCAACCAGCTGTTGCTGCCCCAGACCCAGGTCTCCCACGCGGGTATCCGGCGAAATGGCCAGACTGACCTGCGCCAGCAGTTTTTCACAGCGTAGCGTCATGGTGTCGTAATCCAGCACGCCGCGGCGCGAAATTTCGGCCCCGAGGAAAATGTTCTCCAGTACGGTGAGATGCTTCACCAGCGCCAGCTCCTGGTGGATGATGGCGATACCCTTACGTTCAGTATCGCGAATGTGGGTGGCCTGAATGACCTCGCCGGCAAAGACAATTTCACCTTCGTAGCTGCCATGCGGATAGATCCCGCACAACACTTTCATCAGCGTCGACTTACCCGAACCGTTTTCGCCGCAGAGCGAAACCACTTCACCAGGATTTAGCCGCAGGCTCACGTTATCGACCGCTTTCACCGCGCCAAAACGCTTGGTGATGCTCTTCATTTCAAGTAAATAAGGCATAACTGCTCCACATGACCCGAGGTAAAAACAGTACAAGTCGATGCGCCCCCGCAGGGCAGGGGCTGCGCTGGATTACAGTTCACTCTTCTTGTGGAAACCGTCTTTGATAACGGTGGCGTCAATGTTCTCTTTATTGACTTCAATTGGCGTGAGCAGGCGTGCCGGCACATCTTTCAGACCGTTGTTCAGCGTCGCGTCGGCTTTCGGTTGTTTACCGTTCCCCAGCTCTACGGCGATCTCTGCAGCCGTGTTGGCCAGTTCAGTGATGGGCTTATACACCGTCATGGTCTGGGTGCCCGCAATGATGCGTTTTACACCGGCGAGATCCGCATCCTGGCCTGAAATGGCCACTTTCCCGGCCAGCCCCTGCGCGCTCAGCGCCTGAATGGCACCCCCGGCGGTGGCGTCGTTGGAGGCGACGACGGCATCAATTTTGTTGTTATTCGCGGTTAGCGCGTTTTCCATAATTTTCAGCGCGTTTTCAGGCAACCAGCCGTCCGCCCACTGATCGCCAACCACTTTAATCTTGCCGCTGTCGATATACGGCTTGAGGACTTTCATCTGGCCTTCACGGAACAGTTTGGCGTTGTTATCCACCGGTGAGCCGCCCATCAGGAAATAATTGCCCTGCGGCACTTTATCGACCAGGCTTTTTGCCTGCAGTTCACCCACTTTTTCATTGTCGAACGAAATATAATAATCAATGTCCGCATTATTAATCATGCGATCATACGCCAGAACTTTAATCCCTTCTTGCTTCGCTTCTTTCACGACGTTACTTAATACCTGGCCGTTATAAGGGATAATGACCAGTACATCAACGCCACGGTTAATCATATTCTCAATTTGCCACATCTGCGTTTCTTCGTTGCCATTTGCAGACTGCACAAACACACTTGCGCCAAGTGATTCCGCTTTTTTAACAAAAATATCGCGATCTTTTTGCCAGCGCTCCAGACGCAGGTCGTCAATCGCCATGCCAATTTTGACCTCTTTGGCATGTCCTGCAAAGCTTGCAAGGAGGAGAGTAGTGCAGAGCGTTAGGGTCAGGTTCTTTATCTTCATAATTATTAGGCCTTTTGTAGGGGTATGTGTTGCTGAGATAAAAGAAACATTCACTGCTTAGACGCAGCAAATTTTTAACGCGGAAAGGCGGGCTGGCAATTACAGATTTTTATCTTCTCATTACGATATTTGGTTTATTTCTGAATTTATGACCGCGATCGGATTTTAAAATACGTAAGGTCTTAATTACATTTGATTATGGAATCTGCGCCGAAAAATAGTTTGCTTGCGCATTATTTTGCGAGCCAGCGCACAGTTGCGCATTCTCTCAATAGCAGTGTGAAATAACGTAATTGAGCAACCCAAAATGTCTATTCACTATTACTCCTGTATCAACGACTCGCCGCATACCCTGATTATGGAGCTCAATATGCAAGCTTATTTCGACCAACTCGATCGTGTTCGTTACGAAGGCCCGAAAACGACCAATCCTTTAGCATTTCGTCACTACAACCCGGATGAGCTGGTGCTGGGTAAGCGCATGGAAGATCATCTGCGCTTTGCCGCCTGTTACTGGCATACCTTCTGCTGGAACGGCGCCGATATGTTCGGTGTGGGTTCCTTTGACCGTCCGTGGCAACAGCCGGGAGAGGCTATCGAGCTGGCGAAACGCAAAGCGGATGTGGCATTTGAATTCTTCCACAAGCTGAACGTGCCGTATTACTGCTTCCATGACGTGGATGTGTCGCCGGAAGGCGCATCGCTGAAAGAGTACCTGAACAACTTTGCGCAGATGGTGGATGTGCTGGCGGCGAAGCAGCAGCAAAGTGGCGTGAAGCTGCTGTGGGGCACGGCTAACTGCTTCACGAACCCTCGCTATGGTGCCGGGGCAGCAACAAACCCGGATCCAGAAGTATTTAGCTGGGCGGCCACGCAGGTCGTGACCGCAATGAACGCCACGCATCAGTTGGGCGGCGAGAACTATGTTCTGTGGGGCGGACGTGAGGGTTATGAAACCCTGCTGAATACCGATCTGCGTCAGGAGCGCGAGCAGATTGGCCGCTTCATGCAGATGGTGGTTGAGCATAAGCATAAAATCGGTTTCCGCGGCACGCTGCTGATTGAACCGAAGCCACAGGAACCAACCAAGCATCAGTACGATTACGACGTCGCGACCGTGTACGGCTTCCTGAAGCAGTTCGGCCTGGAAAAAGAGATTAAAGTTAACATTGAAGCCAACCATGCCACCCTGGCGGGTCACTCTTTCCATCACGAAATTGCGTCTGCCATTGCGCTGGGCATCTTCGGCTCGGTCGATGCTAACCGTGGTGATGCGCAGCTGGGCTGGGATACCGACCAGTTCCCGAACAGCGTGGAAGAGAATGCGCTGGTGATGTATGAAATCATCAAAGCGGGTGGTTTCACTACCGGCGGCCTGAACTTTGACGCCAAAGTGCGTCGTCAGAGCACCGATAAATACGATCTGTTCTACGGCCACATTGGCGCGATGGATACCATGGCGCTGGCGCTGAAAGTCGCTGCGCGCATGATTGAAGACGGTGAGCTGGATAAACGTGTCGCGAAGCGTTACAGCGGCTGGAACAGTGAGCTGGGCCAGCAAATTTTGAAAGGCCAGTTATCGCTTGCGGAAATCGCGAAGTACGCTGAACAACATCAGCTGGCGCCACAGCACCAGAGCGGACACCAGGAACTGCTGGAAAATCTGGTCAATCACTATTTGTTCGACAAGTAAAAACATAGGCCCGGTAAGCGGAAGCGCCACCGGGCATTTCTGTCAAAGGAGCCACCACAATGTATATCGGGATTGATCTTGGCACATCGGGTGTGAAAGCCATCCTCTTAAGCGAGCAGGGTGACGTGTTGGCAACGCAGACTGAAAAACTGCAGGTTTCGCGTCCGCATCCGTTATGGTCGGAACAGGATCCGGAGCAGTGGTGGCAAGCGACGGATCGCGCAATCAAGGGGTTAGGTGAACAGCACAGTTTGCGTGAGGTCACCGCGCTGGGTATCGCCGGACAGATGCACGGCGCTACGCTGCTGGACAGCCAGCATCGTGTGCTGCGCCCTGCGATCCTCTGGAACGATGGCCGCTGTGCGGAAGAGTGCGCGCTCCTGGAAGAGCGAGTGCCTGCGTCCCGTGACATCACCGGCAACCTGATGATGCCCGGCTTCACCACGCCGAAGCTTCTCTGGGTGCAACGCCATGAGCCGGAGATTTTCCGTCAGGTGGCGAAGGTCTTACTGCCAAAAGATTATCTGCGTTTTCGCATGACGGGGGATTTTGCCAGCGACATGTCCGACGCCGCCGGCACCATGTGGCTCGACGTGGCGAAACGCGACTGGAGCGAGGCGATGCTGGATGCCTGTCATCTCACCCGTGAGCATATGCCCGCACTCTTTGAAGGCAGCGAAATTACCGGCACCTTACAGTCCGCCATAGCGGAACGCTGGAATATGCCTGCTGTGCCGGTGGTGGCTGGCGGCGGGGATAATGCGGCGGGCGCCGTGGGTGTCGGCATGGTTGATGCGGGCCAGGCCATGCTGTCTCTCGGCACCTCTGGCGTCTATTTTGCCGTCAGCGACGGATATCGCAGCAACCCGGAAAGCGCGGTGCACAGTTTCTGCCATGCGCTGCCAGGAAAATGGCATTTGATGTCGGTGATGCTCAGTGCAGCTTCTTGCCTGGACTGGGCGGCGAAGCTGACCGGGATGGCCGATGTTCCGGCATTGATTACCGCAGCACAGCAGGCGGATGAAAACGCTGGTACCGTCTGGTTTTTACCGTATCTCTCCGGTGAGCGTACGCCGCACAACAACCCGGAAGCGAAAGGGGTATTTTTTGGCTTAACCCATCAGCACGGTCCTGCGGAACTGGCGCGTGCGGTTCTGGAAGGCGTGGGCTATGCGCTGGCGGATGGAATGGACGTGGTCCATGACTGCGGCCTGAAACCAGCAAGCATCACCCTGATCGGCGGCGGCGCACGCAGCAGCTACTGGCGCCAGATGCTCTCTGATATCAGTGGATTGCAGCTGGACTATCGTACCGGGGGCGATGTGGGCCCGGCGCTTGGTGCTGCGCGGCTGGCGCAGATAGCCATGAACCCGGAAAAACCGCTTTCGCAACTGTTGCCACAGCTCACGCTGGAACAGGCTCATCTGCCCGACGCAACTCGCCACGCGCGATATGCTGAAAGACGCGATGTGTTCCGCAAAATTTATCAGCAGTTGCTGCCGCTGATGTCATAAGCGTGATTGTCTGTCAGAGGCATGAGGATGTCCTTTTTTGGTCTGTCCGCGTGCCTGTTTCCTCGCCAGTATGTATTTATACCCACTGGCGAGGAGCACCATCATGTCACGTATTGCATTAATCAACATCGATACCCAACAGTCTTTTCATCACCGCGATTACTGGCAGGAGCAAGATGTTCCGGCCTTTCAGCAGGCAATGCTGGGGCTGACAGAAGGCTGCCAGTCGCGCGGTATTCCTGTCGCCGATATTTTCCATGTGGATGAAAAAGGCCCTTTCTCACTGCAAAGCGGCTATGTCAAACCGATGGCCTTTTTACGTCATCAGCCGGATGTGGTTTTCCAGAAACATGTTCATAATGCCTTCACGGATACGGGCCTGGATCGCTGGCTGCGCGAGCGTGATATCAACCAGCTGATCCTATGCGGTATTCGTACTGAACAGTGCTGCGAAACCACCGCACGGGTGGCATCCGATCTGGGTTATGCTGTGACCTTTGTTAGCGAGGCAATGCTCACGTTTCCTATGACGTACAAGGGCGTAACCCTTAGCGCTGCGGAAATTCGTCATCGTACCGAAACGGTACTGTCAGGGCGATTTGCCGCGATTAAAACGGTAGCGGAGACGCTGGAGTCACTGTAATGCGCATCGACGTTTGGTTCGTTATGTTGCCCGGGGTGTTGTCATTAGACATGACTGGCCCGGCAGAAACCTTTGTCCTGGCAGGCGATGCGTTTTGTCTGCATTACATTGGTCCGCAACCTGAGGTGCAAACGTCGATTGGTTTGATGATGAGCGGTATCGCGCCATTACCGGAAAGGCTTCCGGAAGGGAGCCTGCTGGTTCTGCCTGGTGTAAGCGACTCCCGCGTTCAGTTTTCTACGCCGCAGGCGATGCAGATCCAGCACTGGCTGATGCGCCTGCAGCCAGCTATTCAGCGTCAGGATATCACCGTGATGTGCGTCTGCTCAGGGGCTTTGCTGGCAGCAAAATCAGGGCTGCTGAACAACCGGCAGTGCACAACGCATCATGAGGTTATCGACCGTTTACGCGTTGCCGCCCCCACGGCGACGATCAAAGAGAACCGGATATTCGTGCAGGATGAGAATGTCTGGACCAGCGCAGGGATCACCTCGGGTATCGACCTGGCGCTGCATATGATTAACCGTCTGTGCGGGCCAGAAAAGGCGCTGGCCGTGGCACGCGAGATGGTGGTCTGGTTCCGCCGGTCCGGGGACGATCCGCAGCTATCGCCATGGTTACGCTATCGCAATCATCTTCATCCGGCTATCCACCGTGCTCAGGATGCGCTCACCGCAGACCCGCAAAAAGCGTGGAACGTGCCGGATATTGCCGCGCTGGCGCATGTCAGCCCGCGCCATTTAACCCGTCTTTTCCAGACGCATTTGGGGATAAGCGTTCGCGATTACCTGGAGCAGCTGCGTCTGGCGGTGGCGGAACAATGGCTATTGCAGGGGCGCGGCGTGGAGCAGGCCTCACTGGCGGCAGGGTTTTCCTCCCCGCGCCAGTTTCATCGGGCCCGACAGCGCGTCGTTAACTGACGAAGCGGCGGGTGTCTAGCTTCTGTAGCAGCATCGACAGCAACAGGCTCACGACCAGTGTGGCGGAGAAAATCCAGACGATGTCCAGCACTGGCCAGCTTTTGAGTTCAACGCCTCTCGTGCGTAGTGCGTGGATCACCAGCGCGTGAAAACCATAAATCCCCAGCGAGTGCCGCGAGATAAAACCCAGCACGGGAAGAGGGCGCGCATTCAGGGTGTTTTTAACGAGCGTCAGCAGGGAAACGGCACAAATGAAGACCATCGGCCCGCAGTACAGGTACCATGTATCGGCAAAATTGCCGCGCCATTGCAGCTCATGCAGCGTCCCGCGTGAAATGATAATCACCCCGATGATAAACAACGCGCCACATAGCCAGCTGATACCCCGCTTTTGGGTATCCATCATCCCGATGGCGCGCCCCAGCATGCCGTAGAGCACGTAGTAAAACGTATCGCCATTGATGTAGAGGTTTACCGGTAGCCACTCAAAACCGTCGATTTTCTGTGAGACGGTATTCGGATTGGCGATGATTCCTATCACCACCATCAGCGCCAGAAGCATCTTTCCGCTGACGTTTTTTACCTGAATCAACGGTGATACCAGGTAGATAACGATAATGGCGAAGAAAAACCACAGGTGGTAAAACACCGGCTTTTGCAGCAGATATTTGAGTGACAGGCCGGGGCTAATGGAGGTAAACAGCGTGATGTAAATCAGCGCGACGGCGCTATAAAACCCGAGACACGCGGCGATACGAATAAAATGTCGCGGTTGTGCGCTACGCTCGCCAAAAAAGAGAAAGCCGGAAATCATAAAGAACAGCGGAACGCTGACACGCGACGCGGAGTTGAGAATATTCGCGACATCCCAGTTAACAGGGCTGATACTGTGTGCGTTCGTAACATACCAGGTCGTCGTGTGGATCATCACCACCATCAGACACGCTATTCCTCGCAGATTATCAATCCAGCTAATTTTTGACTGCATCAGTTCCTCTTTTTCCCTGTAAATAGAGTGTGACTGCTATTGTGTAAAAGTCTTTCCTTGGAAAAATCTGAGTTTTATATCGCGGACTTGTCTGGCCATCGCGAGATTCGCAGAATGCCAGACCGTAATCTATAAAAGCTTTGCTACTAAAAATAACAGCCACTGACCGGGTCGGTAATAAAAATGATGATGAAGCGTGTGGGGTCACTCTTTCTGCTGGTGGTACTGGCCGGATGCAGTACGCCTCAGGAAGCACCTGCGCAAAAAGCGCAGCAGGGCAAAATGAGCCCGGAACGTTCGTTGAATATGGAACAGCTGTGTAAAGATCAGGCGGCTCACCGCTATAACCTGGATACCCAGAAAATTGATGTCACCGGCTTTGAGCGTTTTCAGGGCAGCTATGAGCTTCGGGGCCATACCTCTCGTAAAGAGGGCTTTGTCTGCTCGTTTGATGCGGACGGCCAGTTTTTACATCTCTCCATGCGCTAATCTGCTCGCATAATCGACAGCCAGACGCTCGACGCGTTCTGGCTCGAACGCTTATTTCCCAATTTTCCCTAAACAACCCCGTTTCGTACTGTATATCTTGCAGCCAGCGGGTATACTGGTCCCTTCCATTTAAAACCACACGTATCCAGCACGAAATACTATGCAAAAGTTTGATACCAAGACCTTCCAGGGCCTGATCCTGACCTTACAGGATTACTGGGCTCGCCAGGGCTGCACCATTGTTCAACCTTTGGACATGGAAGTCGGCGCAGGCACCTCACACCCGATGACCAGCTTACGCGCGTTGGGGCCAGAGCCAATGGCGACTGCTTATGTGCAGCCTTCCCGTCGTCCGACCGATGGCCGTTACGGCGAAAACCCAAACCGTCTGCAGCACTACTATCAGTTCCAGGTGGTCATTAAGCCATCGCCAGACAATATTCAGGAACTGTACCTTGGGTCACTGAAAGAGCTGGGTATGGATCCGACCATTCACGACATTCGTTTCGTGGAAGATAACTGGGAAAACCCAACGCTGGGTGCCTGGGGTCTGGGTTGGGAAGTGTGGCTGAACGGCATGGAAGTGACCCAGTTTACCTACTTCCAGCAGGTTGGCGGTCTGGAATGTAAGCCGATCACCGGTGAAATCACCTATGGTCTGGAACGTCTGGCAATGTACATTCAGGGCGTAGACAGCGTTTACGACCTGGTCTGGAGCGACGGCCCGCTGGGTAAAACCACTTACGGCGACGTGTTCCATCAGAACGAAGTGGAACAATCCACCTATAACTTCGAATACGCGGATGTGGACTTCCTGTTCACCTGCTTCGAGCAGTACGAGAAAGAAGCGCAGCAACTGCTGGCGCTGGAGACTCCGCTGCCGCTGCCTGCCTACGAGCGTATTCTGAAGGCCGCCCACAGCTTCAACCTGCTGGACGCCCGCAAAGCGATCTCCGTGACTGAACGTCAGCGCTACATTCTGCGTATTCGTACCCTGACCAAAGCCGTTGCAGAAGCTTACTACGCGTCCCGTGAAGCCCTTGGCTTCCCGATGTGCAACCGAAACAAATAAGAGGCGGCCATGTCTGAGAAAACTTTCCTGGTGGAAATTGGCACCGAAGAGCTGCCACCAAAAGCCCTGCGCAGCCTGGCTGAATCTTTTGCTGCGAACGTGACTGCCGAGCTGGATAACGCTGGCCTGGCGCACGGTAAAATTGAGTGGTTTGCTGCTCCGCGTCGTCTGGCGCTGAAGGTAGCAAATCTGGCGGCATCTCAGCCGGATCGTGAAGTGGAAAAACGTGGCCCGGCGATTGCCCAGGCGTTCGATGCGGAAGGCAAGCCAAGCAAAGCGGCAGAAGGCTGGGCGCGCGGTTGCGGTATTACCGTTGACCAGGCCGAGCGTCTGACCACTGACAAAGGCGAATGGCTGCTGTATCGCGCTCACGTAAAAGGTGAACGCGCCGAAGCACTGCTGCCAAACATGATCGCCACTTCGCTGGCTAAGCTGCCCATTCCTAAGCTGATGCGCTGGGGCGCGTCCGACGTACACTTCGTGCGTCCGGTACACACCGTGACCCTGCTGCTGGGCGACACCGTTATTCCGGCGACCATTCTGGGCGTGGCGTCCAATCGCGTCATTCGCGGGCACCGCTTCATGGGCGAGCCAGAGTTCACCATCGACAATGCCGACCAGTATCCGCAGATCCTGCTGGAGCGCGGTAAAGTCATTGCTGACTACGAACAGCGTAAAGCCAAAATCAAAGCCGATGCAGAAGAGGCGGCGCGCAAGATTGGCGGTAACGCTGACCTGAGCGACAGCCTGCTGGAAGAGGTCACCTCGCTGGTGGAATGGCCGGTTGTGCTGACCGCGAAGTTCGAAGAGAAATTCCTCGCGGTTCCGGCAGAAGCGCTGGTGTACACCATGAAGGGTGACCAGAAATACTTCCCGGTTTATGCCAACGACGGCAAGCTGCTGCCAAACTTTATCTTCGTGGCGAACATCGAATCGAAAGATCCGCAGCAGATTATCTCCGGTAACGAGAAAGTGGTGCGTCCACGTCTGGCGGATGCGGAGTTCTTCTTCAATACCGACCGTAAAAAGCGTCTGGAAGATAACCTGCCGCGTCTGCAGACCGTGCTGTTCCAGCAGCAGTTGGGTACGCTGCGCGACAAGACCGACCGTATCGCGGAGCTGTCCGGCTGGATCGCCCGTGAAATTGGCGCGGACGTTAACCATGCCACCCGTGCGGGTCTGCTCTCCAAGTGCGACCTGATGACCAATATGGTCTTCGAGTTTACCGACACCCAGGGCGTTATGGGTATGCACTACGCGCGTCACGATGGCGAAGCGGAAGATGTGGCGGTCGCCCTGAACGAACAGTATCAGCCGCGCTTTGCTGGCGATGAACTGCCGTCTAACCCGGTTGCCTGTGCGGTCGCGATTGCCGATAAAATGGATACCCTGGCGGGGATCTTCGGTATCGGCCAGCATCCAAAAGGCGACAAAGACCCGTTCGCGCTGCGTCGTGCGGCGCTGGGCGTGCTGCGTATCATCGTTGAGAAGAACCTGAACCTCGATCTGCAGACTCTGACCGAAGAAGCGGTGCGTCTGTACGGTGACAAGCTGACCAATGCCAACGTGGTGGATGACGTGATCGATTTTATGCTCGGTCGCTTCCGCGCGTGGTATCAGGACGAAGGTTACACCGTGGATACCATTCAGGCGGTGCTGGCGCGTCGTCCAACGCGTCCGGCTGACTTCGATGCGCGTATGAAGGCGGTTTCTCACTTCCGTACGCTGGAAGCGGCATCTGCCCTGGCGGCGGCGAACAAGCGTGTCTCCAACATTCTGGCGAAATCTGACGAAACGCTGAATGAGCGTGTGAACGCCGCGACGCTGAAAGAGCCGGAAGAGATCGCCCTGGCGATGCAGGTTGTGGTGCTGCGTGACAAGCTGGAGCCATACTTCGCAGAAGGCCGTTATCAGGAAGCGCTGGTAGAACTGGCGGAACTGCGTGACGTTATCGACGCCTTCTTCGAAAAAGTGATGGTCAACGTGGAAGATAAAGATCTGCGTATTAACCGTCTCTCTATGCTTGAAAAACTGCGTGAGCTGTTCCTGCGCGTGGCGGATATCTCGCTGCTGCAGTAATGTGCCCGCCGGGCATGTACAGGCTAAAAACCCGCTTCGGCGGGTTTTTTTATGGCGTGCGGGTGAAAATTTAATCTTGAAATGGTCAACATATTACCGCTATCCTTATCGGCGTTAACTTTCTCCCTCAGGAGCGCATTCCGAAAATGAACAAACACGACTGATGAATTTCGATCCTTGCTAAACGCGACCGCGTCGGCAGGGGATGTTTTGATTTCATTCAGGAGTGCTTATGGCTCATTTTGCGCAGTCCCCTTCTTTTATTTTGCATCAGGTCACCTGTCAGTTTGCGACGGGCGATATTCTTTTTGGCCCGCTGAACCTCTCTCTGGAGACATCCCTGTGTGCGCTCGTTGGTCGTAATGGCAGCGGGAAAACGCGTCTGCTGCGCATGCTGGCGGGGCTGGATGAACCTGCCAGTGGTCATATTGAGCGTTTTGCCTCACATGTCTATGTGGCACAACAGCAGGATATCTCCCCACAGACAACGCTTGCTGAACTGCTTGGTTATGACGCGATTTTTGCAGCGCGTAAGCGCATCGATCGCGGCGATTACCAGCCTGACGATCTGGAGATGCTCGACGGCTACTGGGATTTAGCAGAACGCCTGAACGAGGCGTTTCTCCAGGCGAAACTGCCACCGTTTGACCCCGATAAACCTGCCGCCGAATTCAGCGGTGGCGAGCGGATCCGTGCCCTGTTGTGCGGTGCATTTACGGCTGAGGCGAATTTCCTGTTGCTGGATGAACCCACCAACCATCTGGATCGACAAGGCCGGGCGTGGTTTTACGACCAGTTGAGCCGTTATCAGGGCGGCGTGCTGGTTGCCTCTCACGATCGTGAGCTACTGGCGCAGGTGCCACGTATTCTTGAGCTGAGCCCCTCCGGGCTGCGCAGCTACGGCGGCAATTATGCAGACTATAAACAGCAACGGGATGCCGAACAGCAGGCTGCCCGAGCGGCGCTGGAGCATGCGGCAACGGAGCGCAAACGCACCCGCGCGCGAATGCAAAAAGAGCATGATGACAGCCAGCGGCGTTCGGCGAAGACCATACGCACGGTCGATACCCTGAATATCGCGTCGTTTGAGCGGGTCAAATATAAAGCGGCGGCAAAAGAGCGTATCGGCTCGTGGAAAAAACAGCACAGCGATCAAAACGATGCGCTGAATGCCGCGGTAAACAAGGCGCGGGAACGGGTTGAAGAAGACGCCCCGATCATGTTTACCCTGCCAGGAAGCCAGATTGCTGAGGGAAAACAGGTGCTGGTGCTGGAGGAACTGCAATTGCCGCATGTCTCACTTCCGCCAATGAACTGGCGGATGGACGGCCCGATGCGCGTGGCGCTCAGGGGGCCCAATGGCTGCGGTAAATCAACGCTGTTAAAAGTCATCCTCGGTGAAACCGCACCCCGTGCAGGCAGTTGTAAGGTATCGGTGACGTGTGCGTATCTCGATCAGCACCTGTCGCAGCTGGATCTGACGCAGTCGGTGATGGCACATCTCAATCTGAGCAATACGCCGCTGGAAGAGGGGACGCTGCGCACCCGCCTGGCACAGCTTCAACTGGGGGCAGATAAAGTCTCACTGCCGCTGGCAGAGTTGAGCGGAGGTGAGCGTCTGAAAGCCGCCTTGGCCTGCGTGTTGTGGCGCGAGCACGCCACGCAGCTTTTACTGCTTGATGAACCGACCAACCATCTGGACCTGGCATCGGTCCAGGCGATTGAAGCGGCGCTGGCCGGTTTCCCCGGAGCACTGCTGGTGGTGTCCCATGATGAAAGCTTTCTGCAAGGGTTGGCGTTAACGCATGAACTGGTGTGGGAGGAGACGGGCTGGCGTTGTGAAGGCCTTTAAAACACAAACCCCCGCAAAGGCGGGGGCGGTAATTCACGGTACTGCATCACGCTATCTGTTTGCTGAGTGCAGGGTTGGCCTGAATCAGGCGCATCAGCTTTAACTCGGTTGGCGTGGGTTTCTCTCGTTTCGACTCCCACTCCAGCACCATCGCTACGCTGACACCCATCGCTCTGGCGAATTCATCTGTTTTTAAACCTGTCCCTTTGCGCAATTGCTCATATTCTGTAAAGGGATTGGATTTCTGTTGCAGGGTCACTGTCTGCGGTACATCTTTAAAAATAATCTGTTCCAGGCTGCTCAGCAGCTCAAACTCAGGATCTTTATATTCCATTGAGAACTCCTCTTAAATCACACACCGGGATCAAGAACATCAGAGAGCCCATTAAGAATAGTCCCTAATACAAACGAAGGATCATCACGCTTGTGATTAATCGTGCGGTAACGATCGCTTTATCCGTTTCAGCTATGCGGATAGTTATGCTAATTACCTGATTAACCATATGTCGGCTTCGCCAGGTATTTTTTTGTAAAGAGTAAGAAATAAAATGGCAATAGCCGTTTTGCATGAAAAGAGTATCTTGCAGCGCTGACCTGGACTATCCTTGTCAGCGTTGGGCACGCGTGTGCCGATGTGCGCTTTTTTGGGTGAAAGGAGTAATGAAATGGCGACAGGAAAGTCCTGCTCTCGCTGGTTTGCGCCTATTGCGGCGTTGTTGATGGTTGTTAGCCTGAGTGGGTGTTTTGATAAAGAAGGCGATCAGCGCAAAGCGTTTATCGATTTTCTGCAGAATACAGTGATGCGCAGCGGCGAGCGTTTGCCGACGCTGACTGCGGATCAGAAAAAACAGTTTGGCCCCTTCGTGTCTGATTACGCCATTCTGTATGGTTATTCACAGCAGGTAAGCCAGGCGATGGACTCCGGCATTCGTCCGGTTGTGGATAGCGTTAACGCCATCCGTGTCCCGCAGGATTATGTCACCCAACGTGAACCGCTTCGCCAGTCTAACGGTGCGCTCGGCGTGCTGAGCCAGCAATTGCAGAACGCGAAAATGCAGGCTGACGCGTCACGTTCCGCGCTGAAACAGGGCGACGATCTCAAACCGGTCTTCGACAAAGTGTATGAGAAAGTGGTGACCAAACCTTCGGATGCCCTGCAACCGCTGATCCCCGCCGCGCAGATCTTCACGCAGCAGCTGGTTCAGGTAGGGGATTTTATCTCCCAGCAGGGAACGCAGGTGAGCTTTGTTGCCAACGGTATTCAGTTCCCAACCTCGCAGCAGGCGAGTCAGTACAATACGCTGATTGGGCCGCTGGCCTCCCAGCACCAGGCCTTTAGTCAGGCGTGGAGCGCAGCCGTCGCTGCCACAGAATAAACCGAAAAAACCCCGCTTCAGGCGGGGTTTTTTACATATGACTAAAATAACGCTTGTCATTCCTCTACCACATCGGTATAACTGTTCGCGTCGGTTTGTTACACAGACCTAAAGCAGTTTAGTAAAGCAGTCCAGATTGTTATCCATAGATACCCTTCGTAGTGACCCTTCCTTCATCGCTTAAAAATCTGTAACGCAACCCATCAAGCCGGAAGGCACAATATATTTGTTAATTAAGGTAATTCTATGTCTGCTAAAATGACTGGTCTGGTAAAATGGTTCAACGCTGATAAAGGTTTCGGCTTCATCACTCCTGACGATGGCTCTAAAGACGTGTTCGTACACTTCTCTGCTATCCAGAACGATGGCTACAAATCTCTGGACGAAGGTCAGAAAGTGTCCTTCACCATCGAAAGCGGCGCTAAAGGCCCAGCAGCTGGTAACGTTGTAAGCCTGTAAGCTTCCAACCCAGTAGCAAAGAATTTAAAAACCCGCCTTCTGGCGGGTTTTTTCGTTTCTACTGTTGGACCTGTGGATTGACGCAGTTTTTCTCCACGTTTCCGTTCAGCGCGGCGATCAGATTATCCACCGCGGTGGCCGCCATGTTGTAACGCGTCTCGTGCGTCGCAGAACCAATATGGGGCAGCGCGACCACGTTAGGCAGCGAAAGCAGCGGCGAATCCACCGGCAGCGGCTCCTGTTCAAACACGTCCAGACCGGCCGCATGGATCTCACCGTTTTGTAGCGCCTCAATTAACGCCTTCTCATCCACGACCGGGCCACGACCCGCATTGATGAAAATGGCGGATTTCTTCATCTTTTCAAACGCCGCTTTGCCAATCAGATGCCGGGTTTCGTCCGTCAGAGGCAGGATCAGACAGACAAAATCCGCTTCCTGCAACAGCGTATCCAACTCGCAATAGCGGGCGTTGAAGCGTTCTTCGGCTTCGCTGTGATGGCGACGCGCGTTATACAGAATCGGCATGTTAAAACCGAAATGCGCACGCTGCGCCAGCGCCAGGCCGATCCGGCCCATGCCAACAATCCCCAGCGTTTTGCCATGAACATCCACACCGAACCAGTCCGGGCCGATGCTTTTTGTCCACTCGCCCGCTTTGACGCGCTCGGCCACCTCCACCACGCGGCGGGCAGTGCTGAGCATCAGCGCCATCAGCGTGTCGGCCACGGTCTCCGTCAGGGCATGTGGCGTATGCATCAGCAGAATGTTGCGCGCGTTGAGGGCGTCCACGTCAAAATTGTCGTAACCCACGGAAACGGTTGAGGTAGCACGAAGCTTCGGCATTTTTTCCAGCAACGCGACATCCACTTTTTCGCTTGAACCCAGCAGGCCTTCGGCTCGGGCGAACGCCCCGGCGTGTTGTGCCACCGTCTCCGGGCTTAGGTTCTTCACCTGCGTGACGGTGAAGTGTTCTTCCAGGCGTTTTTGCAGATCATCAGGCAGTGCTTTATACAAAATGACGGACGGCTTCATGCTTATCTCCGTTGATTTTTAATGATTCAGGCGTGGCGTGCGCCGACGGGGAGTTGTTGATTATTAGCAGGCTTAACAATCAGAGTAAGCCATACTGAGGCGAAAAGCGCCACTCCCATAAAGATGTATGAGGCTGACGGGCTGCCGGTTGCACCGTTCAGGTAACCAACGAACCAGGAGCCGCAGAACGAACCGAGCGCACCCATACTGTTAATCAGTGCCATCGCGCCGCCTGCCACATTACGCGGCAGCATCTCCGGGATGATGGCGAAGAAGGGACCATACGGGGCGTACATCGCCGCACCGGCAATCACCAGCAGCGTATAGGAGACCCAGAAGTGGTTTGCGCCCACGGCCCAGGAGCCGATGAAAGCAAAGGCAGCGATCAGCAGCAGTGGCCAGACAAACAGCTTACGATTTTGCAGTTTGTCCGATGCCCAGGAGACGATGATCATCGCGATAGTTGCCGCCAGATAGGGCACGGAGGAGAGCCAGCCGACTTCCACCATACCGAGATTTTCCCCGCCGCTGCGGATAATTGACGGCAACCACAGTACGAAACCGTACACGCCGATACTCCAGGTAAAATACTGCGCGCACAGCAGGATCACGTTGCGGGAGCGGAAGGCTTCGCCATAGTTACGCACCGCCTTCAGCCCTTGCTGCTCTTTATCCAGCTGCGCCTGCAGTGCGGCTTTTTCATCTTCGGAGAGCCATTTCGCCTGAGCTGGTTTATCTTTTACCAGCACCCACCAGCAGAAGGCCCAGATGATTGCCGGCACGCCTTCGATGATAAACATCTCACGCCAGCCGAAAGACTGGATCAGGTAGCCGGACACCACTGACATCCACAGTACGGTGACCGGGTTACCGAGGATCAGGAAGGTGTTCGCACGGGAACGTTCAGATTTGGTAAACCAGTTGCTGATGTAGATCAGCATTGCGGGCATCACCGCCGCCTCAACTACCCCAAGGATAAAGCGAATAGCGGCCAGGGCAGGGATATTATTGACCACGCCGGTAAGCGACGCGCAGGCGCCCCACAGGATCAGACAGACGAAGATCAGCTTACGCACGCTGCGGCGTTCGGCGTAGATCGCGCCGGGGATCTGGAAGAAGAAGTAGCCCAGGAAGAAAAGGGCACCCAGCAGAGATGAAATACCTTTGGTGATCCCGAGGTCTTCGGTGATCCCCGCGGCGGATGCGAAACTGAAGTTGGCACGATCAAGGTACGCCAGGCTGTACGTGATAAACACGATTGGCATGATGTACCACCAGCGTTTTACTGCATTGGTCGAACTGTTCATAGGCTTGCCTCTGTTGTTGAGGTGGTTACCGCCGTTGTCTGTAGGGTACACGGTGGTTTAATTATATGTGCGGGTCGTTGCCCTCACCCTGGTCCTCTCCCACGGGAGAGGGGATTTACTCGTTAAGCTGCGCGCGCGTCGGCAATCCTTCACTGTCGCCCTGCACCTGAATGGCCAGCGAGCCGATCCAGTTGCCCCGGGCGATGGCCTGCGGTAGCAGTTTGCCTTCCAGCAGGGCGCTAATGACCCCGACAGCAAAGCCATCGCCCGCGCCGACGGTATCGACTACGTTCTCAACCTTCACGGCCGCGACCGCGCCCTGTTCACCATCCACGGTTTTAAACCATGCGCCATCGGCACCTGTTTTCAGTACCACCGCTTTTACCCCTTTATTCAGGTAAAAATCGGCAATCCCTTCCGGTGTATTTTCACCGGTGAGGATCACGCCTTCTTTCACCCCCGGCAGAACCCAGTCCGCCTGGAATGCCAGACGGTTCAGCTTCTCGACCATCTCCGCCTCGCTTTTCCACAACACCGGGCGCAGGTTAGGATCGAAAGAGATCGTTTTCCCCTGAGTCTTCATGGTGGTCGCGGCATGATCGAGCAGCTCATACGAGCTGGCTGACAACGCGGCTGCCACACCGCTCAGGTGCAGATGGCGTGCACTCGCAAAGTAGTCGGCGTGATAATCTTCCACCGAGAGATGGCTTGCCGCCGACCCTTTGCGGAAGTATTCCACGATGGGATCGGTTCCATTTTCGACTTTAGATTTAAGCTGAAAGCCGGTCGGGAAGCGTCCATCGAGCGTTACGCCTGCGGCATCAATCCCCTCTTTTTTCAGCGAATCAAGAACGAAGTGACCAAAGCTGTCGTCACCCACGCGGCTGACCCAGCCTGTTTTCAGGCCGAGGCGTGCCAGCCCCGTTGCCACATTCAGCTCTGCGCCTGCCACGCGTTTGATAAAGTGCTCAACCGTGCTCAGCTCACCGGTTTCGGTAGCGACAAACATCGCCATGGCTTCACCGATAGTGATCACATCCAGTGTCTTGTGCATGGTTTACTCCTCGCGCAGCAGGTTAACGTAATGCCGGGTGACAGCGGTTAAGTCCGCCCCTTCCAGCGGGAACTCGATCCCGCGTGGGGCATCGGCAGGCAACTGACTGAGCAGGGCCAGCCAGCGCGCATCGGCGCGATCCGGCGCGACGGCGCGGAACTGTGCTTTATGCGGTACGGCGGCTTTCACGTGGATATAGCTGACCGCCGGAGCCAGACGGGTTGCCGCTTCTTCCGGCGAGTCGCCGACCCACAGCCAGTTACCCATGTCGAAGGTCAGCGTGACGGGGAGCGCCATTTCCCGGCAGGCGGCCTGGAAGCGCTGCATCGGCGCAAGCTGGCCGCAGTCGGTCTGGTCGTTTTCCACCACCAGTGCCATGCCGCTCTCATTGAGCAAAGTGCGCAGGGCGGTAAGCGGCCGGGTGCCGCTGAAATGTCCCAGGGATACCTTAAGCCACAGCGCGTTGAGCGTGCTGGCTTCGGAAAGGTAGCGGGGAAGGTCGGGGTTGAGGGTACCGTCGGGCATAAACAGGGGGGC